>JBFMAP010000078.1:0-5043 GCA_040755655.1 Microcaldota archaeon | reverse complement strand
TGGGGTTGATGACTGGCGACCTGGACGTAAACTCCACGACGGTGTGGGAGAAGATAACCGGCATACCCGGGGCTGCCGCCCAGAGGATATGGGGGATGGTGCTCAAGGCGACCACGATAATAGTCGTGGGCGCGATGCTGCTGACGGCGATAGATTTCATAATAGTCGTGGCTGCTGCGCGCGAGCTCTCGCGCCTGCTCGGCGAGGAGGTCGACGTGAGCAACCTGACCAGAATGATTTGATTAGCGTATGCCATGGGTGTTCGTATGATTGAAATGCTCGTAATGCTGCAGACGCTTCAGCCGCCCCCGTCCGCGTGGAGCGGGCCTTCGAACGCGACGACGATTCTGGAAAATTTCGTGTGGGGCCCAGGCGGGTGGGAGCCTGTCGCGCTCACGGCAGTGCTCATCGGTTTCTTCATAGTCGCAATAGCGTACATGATAGGGCGCGCGTTCGACGTGAGGGAGCTCAAGCAGTGGGCGAAGAGCGAGTTCTACCAGGCAGCGGCGTCCGCGATACTCGTGGTCGGGCTCATCGCGCTCGTGGATTTGCTTATGGGGCAGGCTGCGAGCATCGTCGCAGGCGTGGCGAACCAGCAGGGATGGGCGGTGGGGAGGACAGGGAACCCGTTCGAGGTCGCGCACGACATACTCGACCACACCATCAACTGCGCGAAGATGCTTTACCGCTGGATTTTCGCGCTCAACATGCTCATCGAGCCTGTGGAGAAGACCGCGTTCGAGGTGGGCGGCATAGACACGCAGACGTTCTGGGCTCTCACGCCGCTAGTCCAGGCAGCGCACTACTTCTGCAGCAGGCTTTCCTTCATTCTCATCGCCGCATACGCGCAGAGGCACTTCCTGTACTTCATAGAGCAGACGATGTTCACAGTGTTCCTCCCGCTCGGGGTCATACTGCGCGCCATCCCGTACTCGCGGGGCGCAGGCGCGTTCCTCGTGGCGCTTTCCATAGGGCTGTACATCGTCTATCCGGTCACGATGACCATACTCATCGGAACATGGGGCCCGACCCTTTCGACGTGCGCGCTCCAGCCCGCCGGCACTGTGGAGATTGACGACAACTGCGCTGTGGACATCGCGAGCATAGGCAGGACGACATACGAGGCGCAGAGGAGCATCCCATGGTACCTGAAGTGGCTGGAGTACACGAAGGCTAACTTCGCAATCATGTTCTGGCTTATGTGGGTCCCGATAGTGAGCGCGATACTCGTCTTCACCTTCATAAGGACGATGAGCTCCTATCTGGGCGCGGACATAGGGGAAATCGGGCAGGGTCTGATCAAACTTATCTGAGCAGTTAGCGGAGCGCAGCGCTCAGACTCCGCGCGCATAGCAGAACAGGTATTGCTGCGCGTAGCCCGCGTATTCGCCCCACCGCTCGCGCGCGAACTCGCGAATCTCCTTTTGAGTTTTCCTGCGGTAGTATTTTTCCATCGCGCGCGCGATCCAGACATCAACTGGGAACGCCTCGAGGAAACCATATCCAAAGAGGAGCACGCACTCCGCGACCTTCGGGCCCACGCCTGGCAGTTCCATCAACGCCTCACGCGCGTCCTCGTAATCCATTCTTCCGATTTTTTCCAAATCGAACGAGGAGGAGACGAGGCGCGCGGTCTCCTGTAAATATTCGCAGCGATAGCCCAGCCTGCACGCGCTCAAATCCCCGCGCGCCATCTCTTCAGGGGAGAGGATTTCCCCGTCTCTCATAAGGCTCTGAACGTTTTTCCTTATGCGCGGGATGTTGCTGTTTATGGAGCAGATGAAGCACACGAGCGTCTCCCATGGGTCGCTGCGCGTGAGCCGCAGGCCGCGGTATTTCTCGAGAGCGCGCCCCATGACCGCGTCCGTTGAGATCATCCGGTATATCGCGCTCAAATCGTCCTCTGCGCGCAGGAGATTTTCCGCGTATTTCTCGAAACCGCGCGTGCAGAGCAGTTTTCCATTTTGCTGCCAGATGTAAATTTTTTTTCCGTTCAAGTAGCGGAAATACCGCTCGCCCTTCGCGAGCGTCCATACGAACTCCGGGGGCTGCCCGCTGCTCATTGTGAGATGAAGGTTCAGCAACATTTCGCTCGCTCACCCATGACCAGGACGTCCTCGTAGCGCGCGCCGAATTTCTTCCCGTAGAACGCGGGCTCGAGCGCGAACGCCATGTTTTTCCTCAAGACGTCTTTTGAGTTCCTGCCGAGCGAGGGCGACTCGTGGACCGCGAGCCCGACCCCGTGCCCGAGAGAGTGGATAAGCCGCGGGAGCCCGTATTTCTTAAGCCGCAGGTCCGCCAGGCGCGCGTATTCTCGGCATTTTCTGTTTTTTCTCAATGCGCGCGCGACATCAAAAAACGTCTCCTTCACCCGCCCGTATGCCTCCCTCTCCTCGACGCACGCTCCCGTGAAAAAGCATCTCGTGACGTCCGAGCAGTAGTTTTCATACCTTACTCCGAAATCCACGAGCACGATTTCATTTTTTCGTATCCTCTTCTCGGTGCTCTTTCCATGCGGAAACCTGGTGTCCGCGCCGCTCAGAACGATTGGTTCAAATGCGAGTTTCGCGCCTGCGGAGAGCGCGGCGCACTGGAGTTCCGCGGAAAGCGCGCGCTCTGAAATTCCCGCCTTTATCTCGGTCTCCCTGATTATTTTCCGCGCGAGCGCGCACGCCGTCCTTATTTTTTCAATCTCGCCCCGGTCCTTGAGCGCGCGCTGGCCATCGAGGCTTTTCGAGACGTCGGTGAAATTCCTTTTTGTTTTGGCGCGCAGGGCATCGAGCGTGCGCGCGCTCATAAATGCTTTGTTAACGCCGATTTTTCTGCATCTGCCGAGCGCGCGCGCGAGTTTCTGGAGCGCCTCGCTCCTGCGCTCGAACTTTTCCACGCAGAAGTTTTTATTTTCGCAAAATTCTTTCGCGTACTCGAAGTTCAACGCCGAAACCAAAATCGCCGCTTCACCGTTTTTTTTCGCGACGAGGTATGAGTTGTCGAACTCGGCGCCGGCGAAATAGACGAAGTTCGGGTCCGCGCTCTCGTAGTTCGCGAGGAGGAGCGCGTCCGCGCCCCTGTTGCTTTTGAAAAAAATTTCAAGCCTGTTCATCTGCTCAGCTCTATGCCCACGAGTTTCGAGCCGTTCTTCGTCATCGTAACGCCGATGACCGTATCCGCCGCGGTGAGCACCGTGTCGTTGTGCGTGACTATTATGAACTGCGTGTCCTTGGAGAGTTGCTTCAGAAGGTCTGCAAGCTTCTTGCTGTTCTCCTTGTCCAGCGCCGCCTCCACCTCGTCCAGGATGTAGAACGGCGCGGGGCGGTACATGTGCATCGCGAATATGAATATGAGCGTGATTAAGGCTTTCTCGCCTCCGGACATCCCGTCGAGGTACTTCACCTTGTCGTCCTCTGTCTTCACGCGGATGCCCAGCCCGCTCTCGAACGGCGTCTGCGGGCGGTCGAGGATGAGGAGCCCCTCGCCCTTGAAAATGTACCCGAAGAGTTTCTTGAAGTTGTCGTTGATGGCGGTGAAGGTCTGCACGAAGATGTTCGTCTTCTTCGTCTCAATCTCCTCAATCATCCTCACCACCGCGCTCTTCTCCTCGACGAGCTTCGCGACCCGCTCCTTAATCTCCTGGATGTCGCGCTTCTTCTCCTCGTAAATCTCCGGCGCCCTCAGGTTCACGCTCCCGAGCGCGAGAAGGGCCTGCTCGTCGCCCGCTATCCTCGCCTCAAGCTCCTCCCTCTTAGCCTCCATCGGGGTTATGTCCGCGTAGGACGCGAACTCGGCCTTCAGGTCCGCGAGTCTCGTCTCGAGCGTCGCCTTCGTGACCTCGAACCCGCCCAGCTCCCTGTTTATGCGCTCGCGCTTGACGGCGTATTTTCCCTTCTCCGCAGCGAATTTTTCAATCTCCTTGTCGAGAACGTCCCGCTCGGCGAAAAGTTTTTCCAGTTCCGCGCTTATGCTGCTCGCGCGCGCGGTCCTCTCCTCCAGCAGTTTCGTTGTTTCAGCGATTGTCTGCTCGAGCTGCTTGATCTCGGATTTCGCGGCCGCGGCCTCGGAATTCAGGGATTTTTCCTCCTCATCAATCTGCGAGACGCGCGAATCCACCATTTCCATTTCCGCGCTCTTCGACTCGATTTTGCCCTCGAGCGAGGAGCGCCTCCCTATGAGCTCGTTTATCTGCCTCTCGAACGCGCTGAGCTTTTTCTTGTGCTCGGCGTGCTCGCCGCCCTCCTTTTTCATCGACTCGAGCGCGGACTTCAGACCCGCAGGCCCCTTCTCCAACTCCTCAACTGCACGAACGGCCTGCTCCTTCTGTTTTTCCTTCGCGCGCATCTCCTCCTCGACCGCGGCAATTTCTTTTTTGAGAGACTCAATCGCCTTTCTCGACGACTCGAGCGCAGCCTTCTCGCGCGCCTCCCTGTCCTCGATGCCCCTCAACTCGAGTTCGAGCCCCTTCGTTTTCACCTCAATTTCCGCCTTTTCCTTCCGCGCTCGCGCACCTTCCTCGCGCAGGGAGTAAAGCCTCTGCAAAACATCCTCGCGCTCTGCCTTCAGCGCAGAGACCTCCCTCTCGAGTCTCTCGAGTTCGGCCCTCTCCTTCGCGAGGCTGGGCCTTCTCTTGAAAGTCCCTCCAGTTATTATTCCGGAAGCCTCGAGGACGTCGCCCTCGAGAGTCACCATCCGCGCCCTTCCAACCCCAAATTTCTTCGCCGCGCTGATGTCCTCAACTAGAATCGTATCGCCGAAAACGTAGTTGAACGCGGCGTAATACCTCGCATCGAACTTCACGAAATCAATCAGGAGCCCGCGCGCGCCAGCCGCCCTGGAAATGGCCTCAGCCTCCTTGCCAGCGGTTGATATTTTCCTGTCGAGTGGTATGAACGTGCATCTCCCTGCCTTCCTCTGTTTTAGATGCTCGATTGCTTCCGCGGCTACATCCACGTCCTCGACGATAACATAGTTCAAACGCTGTCCAGCCGACGCCTCCACGGCAACGGCATACTCGTCATCAAAGGAGCACAACTCGCCCACGGTCCCGTA
>JBFMAP010000077.1:0-5045 GCA_040755655.1 Microcaldota archaeon | reverse complement strand
TCGGCCTGGGCATGCTCGCGGGGATGATAGTTCTCATCCTGCTCCTTCTGTTTTCAGAGAGGTTCGCGCGCCTTCTCTCGTTCATCAACAGGCTCCCGTACGGCGCGAAGGTCCACAAACTGATAACCGACATGCAGGAGAACTCGCACGCCATCAAGGCTCTCGTTCCTTTCCTGATTTCAATACTCGCGGTCACGTGGTCGTTCAAGGCGCTCGAGTGGTGGTTCGTGGGGATGAGCCTCGGCTTCCGCATAGACGTGCCTTTTCCCGAGGTTGTTTTCTACGCGTTCCTCCAGCCCGTCGTCACCCTTCTTCAATTCATACCCACGCCGACGCTCGCGGGAATCGGAGTCGCAGAGGCAGGCGCGGCGCTCGTGCTCATGCAGTTCGGCATAACCCTTCCAGAAGCAGTCGCGTTCACTCTCCTCACGCGCTTCGTAATGATAATAACGGACGCGCTCGGGATTGCTGAAGGAGTCAAGGCGCTGAGGATTGGGTAGGCGGAGTTGCCTGAATTGATTTTTCCGCGCCTGCGCAGTACTCTTTCAGCGTGCCCGCGCCCTGCAAAAATAAATTTTTCTCCTCCTCGCTGATGTCCCAAACCTCAATGCCTTCTGCCCCGCCGCGCCCCAATCTTACCGGCACGCCGATGCTCACATCACTTACGCCGTATTCCCCATTCAGCACGACAGAACACGGAAGAACATTTTTCGAATCGCGCGCAACAGCCTCAATCATGCCGAGCGTGCAGGCGACAGGCGCGAACTCTGTCGCTTTCTTCTTCGTTATCACCGCGAGCGCGGTCTGCCTCAACTCCTCGTGAATTCTTTTCTTCTCTTCATCGGAAAAACTTCTCGCCTCTCCGCGAATTTTCACCCTGCTGAAAAGCGGAACCTGCGCGTCCCCGTGCTCCCCAATCACGAACGCGTCGATTTTAGATTTCGGCGCGCGGTACAGGCGTGAAAGAACAAGTTTGAATCTCGCTGTGTCCAACTGCCCGCCAGAACCGATAACGCGCTCGCGGGGGATTCCCGAACATTTGAATGCAACATAATTCATCACGTCCATCGGATTTGTAACAGTAATAAGAATCGAATTCGGCGCGTGCTTCACTACTTCGCGCGCAACGTTCGCGATTATTTTCGCGTTTATCTCAACCAACTCGAGCCTGCTCTTTATCTCTGGGGTGCGCGGCTTTCCAGCAGTCAGAATTACAATATCAGAATCCTTCAACTTCTCATAGCCGAATTTCGCGCGAGTCTTCAGCCTGCTGAGCGCGAGCGCCTGGAGAACGTCCTCTGCCTGCCCCTCTGCCATCTCAGGGAGCACATCGACGAACACGAGTTCGCGGCAAAGATTCCTCTGCGCGAGCGCAAACCCGAAAAGCCCGCCCAGCCTTCCCGAGCCTACTATCCCCGTCTTTAATTTCTTCGCGCGCATCACTCCACCTCTCGAATTCTAAAGCTCTTTCTTCATCCTCTGGAATTCAGCCCTCGTAATCTCCCCTTTCGCGTATCTTTCCTTCAAAATCTCGAGCGGGTTTTTCGAAGGCTTTCCCTCTTCAATCAAAGAGACGACGGCGATTATCACGATTATCCAAAAAATAAAACCGAACCCCATCATCCCCATCATCCCAAACGGCATGAGATGGAAACCAAAAAGAAAACCAAAAATGCTCCCAAGAACAACGATGGCGAAAAACAGCACCATCATCGTCGTCAGTGCGTCCATCGTATTTCTATCGCCCACAAAACCACCTCCTCATTTATTCCTCAGCAACCGCGACCTCCTTCTCTTCCTCGCGCGTTCTCCTCTTTCTCACTTTCTTTTTAATAAACTTCTGCGCAATTTGCGCTCCGCGCAAATGCGCATTTTTGCGAAGCAAAAATTGTGCGCGTGCCTCAAGCCCGCCGGCACCCTCATCATCAATTGTTTTCTTTATGCGCGCGACGTCGTGCCCCTTCTCGCGCTCAATATCCTTCAAAACGTCAATGGCGAGGCGCTTGCGCGCGTACACGTCAGGCTCGAGAGATTTCAGCGCATCCGAAACCTGCTGTAAGAAACGCAGCCAGCAGACCATAAAAACACCTGCAAATAATTATCCTTTCGCGACTCCCATCGGAATAAGTTTCGCGACTATTTTCGAGATGCCCGCGAGCGCGACGCTCTGCACGACTTCATCAACATTCTTGTACGCGCCTGGAGCCTCCTCCGCAATCAGCTCCCCGCTCGTCGCGCGAATAGAGATTCCCCTTTCCTCCAACTCGCTTTTAATTTTCTGCCCGCTGTAAGTGCGTATCGCCTCGCTCCTGCTCATCACGCGCCCGCTTCCGTGGCACGTGGAGCCGAACGCCTCCTTCATCGCGCCCTCTGTCCCCACGAGAACATATGAGGAAGTCCCCATGCTTCCGGGAATTAGAACAGGCTGGCCCACGCTTCGATAGATTTGCGGGACCTCCTCGCGGCCTGCGGCGAATGCGCGCGTCGCCCCTTTCCTGTGAACGCACAACCTCATCCTCTTTCCATCAACCTCGTGCTCCTCGAACTTCGCGATGTTGTGGCATACATCATACATTACTTTCATCCCGAGCGCGTCCGCGCTTTTCTTGAAAACGTCTTCGAACGTCTCGCGAATCCAGTGCGTCATCACCTGCCTGTTGCAGAACGCGTAATTCACCGCAGAGAACATCGCGCCCACATAGTCGTTCGCCTCGTTGGAGCCCAGTGGCGCGCAGCACAACTCGCGGTCAGGAAGGTTGATTTTGTATTTCGCTGACGCGGAGAGCATCACGCGGATGTAGTCGTCGCACACCTGATGCCCGTAGCCGCGCGAGCCGCAGTGGAGCATCACGACCGCCTGTCCCCTGTAAAGCCCGAACGCCTTAGCCACCTCCTCATCTGCTATTTCCTCGACGCGCTGAACTTCAAGAAAATGGTTTCCAGCGCCGAGAGTGCCGAACTGCGGCCCGCCCCTCTTCTTCGCCATCGGGCTCGCCTTCGACGGGTCGGCGCCCTTCATGCACCCGTTTTCTTCGATGCGCGAGGCGTCCTCCTCCCATCCGTATCCCTTCTTTATTGCCCAGAGCGCGCCCTCGCGCACTGCATCCTCTAACTCGCGCTCATTCAATCTTATTTTTCCCTTGCTTCCAACCCCTGAAGGAACGTTTTGGAATAATTTGTTCATCAGTTCGCTTACTTTCGGCTTCACCTCTTCAGCGCCCATGTTCGTGAGAATTAAACGGACGCCGCAATTCACGTCATACCCGACTCCGCCGGGAGAAATGATGCCCCCCTCGCCCTCGCTGAAGCCCGCGACCCCGCCAATCGGGAAGCCGTAGCCCTCGTGGCCGTCTGGCATCACGAGCGAGGAGCGCACTATTCCTGGCAAACACGCGACGTTCTGCGCCTGCGTGAACGTGCGGTCGCGCTTCATCCTCTCCACTATTGACTTAATTCCATAAACAGCAACAGGCACGCGCATGTTCCCTGATTTCGCGATTTCCCAGCGCGCGCTTCCTGCCTCCCTCAACTCGACCATGTTTTTCACCCGCGGGAAATAGGTAAGACGAGAAGTTTTTTAAGCGTATTTCGTATGACTATTCTCAAAAAAGGAGTTAGCTGACCGGGGCTATCGTTTTAGTTGGAGTTAGTGATCGGACTATGCTTGTTTTTATGTCCCTTGCGCGCGTGTCCGTGCTCTCGGCGTAGGTTATTCTAATACTGCTCGTGTCAGTTCCTTTAACTTTCAAACTCAGAATCGCGCCTGAACCAGAACCGATGTATTTGGAGCCATCACTGCTCAATATGCCTATCGTTAATCTGCCCATCTTGTCATCGTTCGCGATTAAATCCATTCCACTTGTCCTACCCGTACCTGCGATACCCAGTACGGTGGCCTTTGATGAGTCATAGGCTACTATGATTTTGTTGGCCGCGACACCGACGCTGTTGCTCTCACTTACGGATATCGATTTGGTTCCATCTGGGTTTGTGACAGGAGAGCCCAGACTCAACGTCGCACTACCGCTAGACAACACCGCAACAGTTGAGCAAGGTGCTGGACCACCGTAGAAGAGATAATTGATTACATAGACGATGTCGGATATGTCCACCTCGCCGTCGTTATTCGCGTCTCCAGACATCAACGGGAGGGGCACGGGCCCGTTTCTGAACAAGTAATTGATTAAATAGATTACATCGTCGATTTCCACAAAACCGTTCCCTGTCGCGTCCCCGCAGACAAACCCGCGTTCCACTGTGATTTGGATTGTTTCCGCGTCAGACGAACGGCTGTCAGTAACATTGAATGAGACGTTGTATCCCCCGAGATCACTCAAGGAAGGCGTCCAAGTGAACAGACCAGTTGTCTCGTTGAAAGTAAATGAGGACGGCAGCACAACTCCGGCATCGGTTCCGAATATCAAAACATCATTTTCAGGATCGCTCGCAGTGAGCTGAATTGTTAGTGTTTGCGTTGCGTTTGCTGTTTTATCTCCTATCGGCGCGAGCACAGGAGGCTGGTTTACATTTACGGTTATGGTTATATTTTCTGAATCGTCGAATTCGCCATCTGAAACAACAAACTGCACGTTGTCATAGGCGCCTGCCTGCCCAAACGCCGGGGTCCACGAGAATGTCCTTGTGGTTGAGTTGAACACGGCGCCGCTCGGGAGATTGTTTGCGGAGAACACGAGAGCATCGCCGTCTATGTCGGAAGCGTTGATTTCGAATTCCAGTAAATGATTTTCACTGACTGCTTTGTCGCCTATCGGCATCAGCAGAGGAGGCGCGTTTACGTTTATTACGGTTATTGCTATCGTTTCCTCATCTGAAGCGCGACCATCGCTGACATTGAAAGTCACTGAATACACACCACTATCCAGATAGGTAGGAGTCCACTGGAATAATCCAGAACTTGGGTTGAACGAGAACGCGCTCGGCAGAACAGCGCCTGCGTTGGTTCCAAAAGTCAAAACATCCCCATCAGGATCGCTCGCGGTGAGTTGAATTGTTAGCGTTTGACTTTCGTTTGTGCCTTTGTCACC
>JBFMAP010000076.1:0-5046 GCA_040755655.1 Microcaldota archaeon | reverse complement strand
CTGCTTTTCAAAGTAAAGTGCACATCTGTTGAAAAAGATACTGGCGCGCGGAAGGGCTCGAACGTGGTAATGTTTTATTAAGGGGCGCGCGGAAATAGTTGGGGGTGTGTTTATGCCGAAAAGCTTTCTCTCGAAATTGGACGGGCGCGGGAGGGTGATGATACCCATTTCACTGCGCGAAACTCTGGGTCTTAAGGAAGGCAGCCCCATCCTCATCAAACTCGACGGCGAGGGCGAATCTGTAAGAGTTATTCCGTTCGTCACAGAGGGCGAGGAGCTCGCGTTCATAACAGTTGAGATGGGCGACGCGCCTGGCGCGCTCTCGAAAATTCTCAATCTGCTCTCCGCGCGCGGAGTTGACATAATAAAATCCGAATCCATCTCTAGCGAGAGGGGGAGGAGCGCGGAATGGCGCGCGCTCGTGAACGTTTCCGGCTGCAAGCTCCCCGCGTCAGCGCTGAAAAACCTCCTCCTCAAGGAGAAGGTTGCGCGCGCGGTGAGGATGACGAAGTTCTGATTTTTCCGATAGGTTTAAATATCTGTGTTCCCACAATATTCCCACAAAGGGAAAAAGGTGGGAGTAATGGCCGGTGAACGTCTTCACATCAGGAAACGACGGGAGAATGGCTTCTTCTTACGTTAGAGTATTTCGCATTTCGGGAATGGGCGCGCGGGAGAAGGAGAGGATAACGAGGCGCGCCGAGGGCGAGATTGAAACGGCGAGAGCGAAAGCAAGGAAGATAGTTGAGGATGTGAAAGCGCGCGGGGACCGGGCTCTGCTTGATTACACTGAAAAGTTCGATGGGGTGAAACTGCGCTCGAGCAAGTTGCGGGTGAGCGCGCGCGAGACGAGGAATGCGTATTCTCGAATTGATGTGGGTTTGTTGCGCGCGCTGAGGAGGGCGGCGCGGAACATAAGGAGATTCCACCAGAAGCAGGTCCCGCGCGAATATTGGATTGAGGTTGAAAAAGGGGTGCGGGTGGGAAGGCGCGCGGTTCCCGTAGATGTTGCTGGCGTTTATGTGCCTGGGGGGAAGGCGCGTTATCCTTCCGTGATACTGATGCTCGCGATTCCGGCGAGAATAGCAGGAGTGAGAAGAATAATCGCGTGCACGCCTCCGCGCGAAAATGGAAAAGTTGATGAGGCGACGCTCGTTGCAGCGGATATTGCAGGCGTGGATGAGGTGTATAGGGTTGGGGGAGCGCAGGCGATTGCGGCGATGGCGTACGGGACGAAAACGATTCCGCGCGCGGATGTAATCGCGGGTCCCGGAAATCCATATGTGTGCGCGGCGCAGAGGATGCTGCGGGACGTCGCGCGGATAGATTTTCCGCCTGGACCGAGCGAGGGGATGGTTCTTGCGGATGGGCGCGCGAACCCCCTTTTCGTTGCAGCGGATGTTCTTTCAGAGGCAGAGCACGGGTCTGATTCCGCGGGAATATTGGTCACGGATTCGGAGGAACTCGCGCGCAGTGTTGGGAAGAGATTGGAGAAGATGATGCGCGAGTTGCCCGAGCCGCGCGGGGAATATGTGCGAGAGACTATGCGTAAATACGGCGCGCTGCTGATTGCTGATAATTTTGAGGAGGCGGTTGATTTCGTGAATGAGTACGCGCCGGAGCATCTTGTGCTTAATGTGAAGAGGCCGCGCGCAGTCCTGAAAAAAATAAGGAGCGCGGGGACAGTTTGTTTGGGCGCGTATTCGCCAATCACGCTCGGGAATTTCATCGCCGGCCCGAACGCGATACTTCCTACCGGGGGTTTCGCGCGCAGGTTTTCGGGTGTGAGCGTGGATACGTTTCTCAAGAGGCAGACCGTGGAGCGCGCGAGCAGGAGAGGACTGGGGAGAGTGGCGCGCGATGTGGTTGCGATGTGCGGATATGAGGGGTTTCCTGCGCACGCGCGCTCAATCGAGGTTAGATTATGAAAAAATTGGGGGTTAGGATTGCTGCGGCGAGCGAAAATAAAGCGCTCGTCGAGAGGAGGACGAGCGAGAGCGAGGTGCGGGTTGAGGTTGAGTTCGGGAAGCGGAAGAGGTGCGGGATAAGAACGCCCGTAGAGTTTCTCAATCACATGCTGCAAACGATTGCGTGGAACTGCGGGTTCAATTTGAAACTGCGGTACAGGGCGAAAAATTACAAACTCAGTCACGTGGTTTTCGAGGACACCGGAATTTGCTTGGGGCGCGCGCTGCGCGAGGTTATGGTCAGGAGGATTGCCGCTAGCGGCGCGAATGCGCGAGGGGCTAACGTGAGGGGTTTGGTTGCGGATTTGGGAATTCTTGACGAGGCAGGCGCGCTCGTGGGGGTGAGTTTCGAGGGAAGGCCTGAGTTCAATTTCGTGAGTTTGAACCGCGTGGTGCGCGTGAAGGAAATTTTATCGGGAAATGTTGAGGATGCGCGCGCGTGCGATTTGGATGATTTTCTTAAGGGGCTCGCGCTCGGGATGGGCGCGACACTGAACGTGTATCTGCTCTCTGGCGAGGACAATCACCACATCTGGGAGAGCGTTTTCAGGGGAGTCGGGGCCGCGCTTGCGCAGGCGTTCGAGAAAAACGAGTTCAGAAAGGGCGCGTGCGCTGGAGTGAAGGAAACAATCTGGTGAGAAGATGATAAGATTCGCAATACCGAACAAGGGAAGGATGTGCGAGCCGGCGATAAAAATGCTGGGGGAGGCAGGGATGAAACTGCTGAACGGCGAGGGGGGCGAGCGGAAGCTGTTCGCGAGAACTTCAAATCCAGAAGTGCAGGCTATTTTCGTGCGCGCGCAAGACATTCCTGAATACGTGGAGGCAGGCGCGGCGGATGTTGGAATTACGGGATATGATTTGGTTGCGGAAACAGGCGCGCGCGTAGAGGTGGTTGAGAGGCTGAGTTTCGGGGGGTGCAGGGTGGCGCTAGCGGTTCCTGAAAATTCAAGAGCGAGGGATGCGCGCGCTCTCAGGGGGAAGCGGATTGCGACGTGTCTGCCCAGGATAACGCGCGCGTATTTCAGGAGGAAAAAAATTCCCGTGAAAATAGTGAGGATATCCGGCGCGGCCGAAATTGCGCCTTATTTGGGGATTGCGGATGCAATTGTGGATAATGTGAGCACTGGAACCACGCTCGCGCTGAACAAGCTTCGCGTGCTGGAAATTTTGCTGGAATCCAGCGCGTGCCTGATTGCGAACAGGAAAATCGCGCGGGAGAAGAGGGAAAGTGTAGAGGAGATGGCGCTCTCGTTCCGCGGAATGATTAGCGCGGAGAGTAAGAAATACGTGATGGCGAACGTTACGAGCGAGGAGGCGCTTGGGAGGGTTGTGCGATTGATGCCCTGCATGGAGAGCCCGACGGTGCTGCAGCTCGCGAAAAAGGGCGAGTATGCCGTACACGCGGTTGTGGAGGAGGGCGAGCTTGCGCGCGCAATAAGGAGGATGAAGGAGGCGGGCGCAAAGGACATCCTGGTGCTCGCGATGGAAAGGGTGGTTCCATGAGCGCGAAAAGAATTGTTGTGGCGGTTGTTGATGTCGGCGCGGGAAATCTGGGGAGCGTGAGGAAGGCGCTTGAAGCGTGCGGGGCAGAGGCTAGAGTCGCGCGAAGCAGGCGCGGGGTAAGGGAGGCTGACGCGCTCGTGCTTCCAGGAGTGGGTTCGTTTTCGTGCATAAATAGAATTGGAAATTTGCGCGATGTCATAATCGAGTGCGCGCGCGTGAAGCCAATGCTCGGGATTTGTTTGGGGATGCAGTTCCTGTTCGAGGGGAGCGAGGAGGCGGAAGGAAAAGGGTTTGGAATTTTCAAAGGGCGCGTGCAGAGGATGCGGGGCGCGGGCAAGCTGCCGCAGATTGGGTGGAACAAAATAAAAAAGACTAAAGAGTGCGAGCTGCTCGCTGGGATTTCTGATGAGAGTTGTTTTTATTTCGCAAACTCGTACGCCGCGAGGCCAGAGGATGAGAACGTTGTTGCGGCGGTCACGAGTTACGGGGAGGAGTTCCCTTCAGTTGTTGCGCGCGGGGATGTTTTCGGGGTGCAGTTCCACCCTGAGAAAAGCGGGGAGGCAGGGCTGAGGCTGCTGAAGAATTTCGTGGAGGTGGCTGATGAGCGCTGGCGCGACTGGGGGCTACAGGTATTTCCTTAGGAGTTTCGCGGCTTTCTTGGGCTTGTCGACTTTGAGCGAGATGAGCACCTTGCCAGTTTTCCCTCCTTTGCCGCCCTCGCGCGTGAGCCATTGGGCGTGCTCGATGTTCACGTTGTTGTCAGCGAGTTTGCGCGCGACGCCGGCGAGCTCGCCGATCCTGTCGCGGAGTTTGACGACGAGCGTGTCAGAACCGAGGACATTGAAGCCCGCGTTCTCGAGAACCCTGACCGCGCGCTTGTCAGAGGAGGTCACGAGGTGTATGGCCGCCTTGTCCGCGATCGCGTGCGCGGAGATGTACTTCAGGTTTATCCTGTTGTTCGCGAGCAGCACAGAGATGTCCGCGAGAAGCCCGACCCTGTCCTCGCTGAGAATAGTGATTTCCCTCACTCCACACCACCAAAATTGTATGAATGGAAAGGTAGATAAACTCGCATGGAATAAGTAGAAACAAGGAAATTAAGGTGGCGGCCATGGTATTGGAGCATCTCATATCCACGAAGAGGATTGAGCGCACGCCTGCGCTCACGCTCGTGCTCGCGTTCGTGTTCGTGTCGGTCGCAGTCCTCGTGACGTATTATTTCTACCCCACCGGCTCCTCGCTGTTCATAATACAACTGATTGTGATGCCCGCGATTCCGTTCTTCCTGAGGTTCATAATCCACGAGGAGAAGGAGCACGAGATACAGGCGCACCACCGCCACAATTTGTGGAGGATATACAAGCCAATCATCGAACTGTACGGGGTTTTCTTCATAGGGGTCGCGCTGAGTTTCGCGTTCTGGGCCGCGGCGCTCCCGCAGGACGTGTCCGCGAGGATGTTCGCGGACCAGCGCGCAGAGCTCGGGCTGCTGACAGAGCACGCGAGCGGGCAGTTCACGTACGACAAGTACGCGGAGTTCAGCATGCTGTTCTCGCACAACCTCGGGGTCCTC
>JBFMAP010000075.1:0-5048 GCA_040755655.1 Microcaldota archaeon | reverse complement strand
CGAAAGTGCTCATTGAAACGACGCTTGTAAATTTTAAGCCGCGTATCATCTCGAACAAAACGCCAGTGTATATTGGGTGAGGAGGAGATTCTTCAAACAATATGCTGCCTGCGTAGTCAAATACAACGCACGTGTCGATGTAGGCCTTCTTAGGGACTACCATTGAGTATATGATTCCGCGCTGGGGATTTAAACCTATTGTTCAGCCCTTCTTTTTCAGGTAGTCGTACGCGCTGATTGCCGCGACAGCACCCTGCCCGACCGCGGCAGCGACCTGCCACGCGACGCCAGCAATGTCGCCTGCAGCGAAGAAGCCAGGAACGCTCGTTCTCTGGTGGCGGTCAGTCTTTATGTACCCGCGCTCATCCATCTCCACCCCAGCCTGTTTCGCGAGTTCTGTTGAGGGAACCGCGCCCACGTGCACGAACACGCCCTGCACTTCGAGAACGCGCTCCTTCTTCGTGTTTACCTCCTGCACGCGCAGGCCTGTGACGCTTTCCTTCCCTATAATTTCAAGGGGAACGTGGTTGCACACGCACTCCGTTTTTTTCATAAGTTCCTTAACCATTATCTCGTCTGCGCGAAACTCGTCCCTGCGGTGCACTGTGTAAACCTTTTTCGCGAACGATGCGAGAAGGAGCGCGGAACTCACTGCGGTGTTTCCCCCGCCTATGACCGCAACAACCTTATCTTTAAAGAACGGGCCGTCGCACGTGGAGCAGTAGGAGACGCCTTTTCCCAAAAGTTCTTTCTCGCCAGGGATGTTGAGGCGCTTGTACCGCGCGCCTGTGGCGAGGATGACCGTTTTTGATTCGTATTTATTTCCGCTTGCCGTTGAGACCGAAAAGCCCGCGCGCGCGCGCTTGAGTTCCGTCGCCTCCTCGTATTTTATCTCCACGTTCAGGGATTTCAGGTGCTCCTCCATCCTCTGCGCGAAGTCCATTCCAGAGATTGAGGTGAAGCCCAGGTAATTTGCCATGTTGTGGCTGAGCGCTATCTCCCCGCCGACCATCTTTCCCTCGAGAACCAGAGTTTTCATGTTTTTGCGGACAGCGTAGATTGCAGCGCTCGAGCCTGCAGGGCCTGCGCCTATTATTATAACGTCGTACATAGGAATCGACAATATTTAGAAGGAAATAAATTAAAGGTTACTCAAACCTGAGGTCACGAACTGGACCGCGAACGCGACCAGAACCACGCCCATTATGCGCGAGAGGACCTCGATGACCTGCTCGCCTAGGAAATCGTTTATCAGTTTCGAGAACCGCAGGAAGAGAAGGCAGACGACGAGGCAGACCGCTAGGGCTGCGAGGGTGATGAGCGCGCCGTACTGGAGACTGAGCAACATTATGGTTGACATAGCGCCAGGCCCTGTGAGAAGAGGGCTCGCGAGAGGAACTGCCGCGACATCGTATTTTCTCCTGCTGTCCCCGTTCAGCGAGAGCCCGAAGCCGAACTGGACACCGAAGATGAGGAGCATCAGCCCACCCGCAATCTTGAAGCTGCTCATCCGCACATTAAGAATTTCAAGAAGCGCCGAGCCGAAGAGCGCGACGAGAATCCCTATCAGTCCAGCTATAACTACTGAGCGGTTCGCGATCACCTCGCGCTCCTTCTCGCTCATTCCATTCGTGAGCGAGAGGAAAATCGGCGGCTTTGAAAATGGGTTGTAAACGACGACGAGCGACGCGAGCGCGAATGCGAACTCCCTGAGCATGGCAACACCAGTTGTCACTATACCCCTAGACCGTTTCTTATGAACTCCACCGCAATCGCGCCAAGAAGAAGCCCCATCAATCTTGACATTATCTCAGCGCCCTGAACGCCAACCACCTTGTGAATAGGGTTTGCGAACCTCAGGACGACCCACGTCACCAGTGAGGAAAGTATGACAGCGAGAAGCACGACGCTCAGGCCGAGCGTGGCGGAGAGTATTATCGCGGTCGTCATCGCGCCTGGTCCTGTGATGAGCGGGACCGCAATCAGCACGACCGCGACGTCGAGCTTCTTGTTCTCCTCCTTTCCGAAGGACACGCCCAGCACGAACTGAATCGCCACGAGGAAGAGCATTATGCCTCCGGCGACCTCGAAGCTTTTCACCGTGATGCCGAGCGCCTCGAGCAGCGCAGGACCGAAGAGCGTGAAGAATATGAGCGTTGCGCCTGCTACGAGCGCCGCCTTATTCGCGGCGTGGGCGCGCTCCCTGGCGCGCAAATTTTTCGTAAGCGATATGAAAACCGGCAGAGAGGAGAACGGATCCATTATGACGAAAAGCACCACGAAGGCGCGCAGCAGCGAGTCCACTCAATCACACCCTCCGCCCACTTCAACTGGTCGCATTAAATGATGCATTCCACTACTTTTTAATCCTATCCCACAAACTCTGGAACATCCCCTTCCTCTGCTCCTCGCGCTCGCGCGATGCCCTCGAGGGCTGGCGCGCCACCCGGACGCTCTGAGCGCCTGGCTCGTACCTCGCCTGCGGTGCGCCTGCGGCCCCGAGCCTGCGCTCAATGTCCTGAAGTTTGGAGTTGAAAAGCCCTATCTTCACCTCCACCTCGCTGAACCGCCCCTCGATGCTGTTCACGCGCTCGACCAACTCCTCGCGCATCAACGCAGAAAGTGAAGCGGTTTTCGCGTTCACCTCGTCCCGCAGTTTCCTCTCCATGTCCGAGAGGCGCGCGTTCAGGAGCGCGATTCCTCCTGTGGTGGTCTCCCTGAAACTTAGAAACTCGCTCCTGTCGAAGATGTTCGCTGCGAGCTCGTTCGACTTCATCTCCAAATCAGAGAGGCGGCGGTCGCTCTGCACGCCACGCGCGATGCTCTCCTCCATCTTCGCGCTCGTGCTCGCGGCAAAATCATCCAAATCCTTTTTGACCTGCTCTGAAGAAGTGCTCATCTCCTCAATGACCCCTGCCATGTCAGCGCGCCACTTGTCCAGCGCGTCAACGTATTTGTTCATCGATGAGGCCTGCCCGCCCAGCTCCTTTTTCATCCGCGCGAGCTCTGCCGTGAGCGTGCTCGTGAACTCGGTCTGCGTCTCCTCCAGCTGATTGAGCGCTGCCGCGACCTCTGTTTTTATGAGGGTCTCCGGCGTCCTCTTCTCCAGCGTCTCGATTTTTGCCTCCATGTTTTCGACGCGGCTGTGGACCCCGCCAACCTTCGCCTCCACCTCCTTCTGCAGGTTCGCGGTGAGCGCGCGCACGTCCCCGAGCGTGGTCGCAATCTCGATTTTCTTCCTCTCGAAATCCGCGGTCTGCCTCTCGAGAATCGTCATCATGTCCGCTACGTCCTTCCGCAACTCGTTCATCTCCTTAGTCCTCGCCTCCTTTATCTCCGCGCGGACGGTCTGCAGTTGCGCGAGAAATTCATCCATCGCCTTCACGCGCGTGCCCATGTCCTTCTTTATGTTCTCGAACTCCTGCTTGGGCGGCAGTTCGCCGAGTTTAACGCGGAGTTGGTCGGCCTGCTTCACTGTATCCTTGAGCGTATTGTCCATCGCGTCAACGTGGTCGAACATCTTCTGGATATCCACGAACTTCTTCTGGAAATCAACGAAAATGTACTCCACCTTGTCCGCGTGGCGCATTATGTCCGACTCTGTTTTCTTTATCTCCGCGAGCTCCTTCTTCACCTCATCGTTAAGTTGAACAACCGTATCAACGCCCTTGAAAACAGTGAGCTTGCTCTTCACCTCCTTTATTTCGTCCGTGGCCTTGACCTGTATGGACTCGAGCCTCTCCTGCACGTTCTTCATCTGCTCGAGTTTGAGCTCTAACTTTCTAACCTCGCCCATGAGTTTCTCTGGCTGCACTGCCTCAATGAGTGAAGTGGCCGCCTCTGCGCGCGTGCGTATCTCCCGACCTTCCTTCTCCTCCTCAACGAGCATCGCGCGCAGTTCCCCTATCTCCTCACTCACGCGCGAAAACTTCTCGTCCATTATCACGCGCAGCTCGCGAAGCGCGTCGATTTGCGCGCGCAAACTCTCGAGTTGAACCTCAATCTTAGAAACAGAAGTGCCTCCTTCCCGCTCGCGCGCCTCCCTGCCTGCCTTCTTCTCGAGTTCCGCGCGCTCGACCTCCTCCTCGTACTTCTCCTCGCTTGACTTCATATCGAGGTCGATCTCATAGCCTGGTTCTTCGCCCGCGCCTGCGCCCTTACCTTTTTTAAGAAAATCGAGAAAGCCCATAACTAACCCCGTGATCACACCTAACTTATAGAAAGCGCTTATTTAAATTATTTGGCAAGCTTGATGTCCTCTGCGGTTACGGTTTTTCTTCCAGCGTGCTTCGCGAACTTCGCTGCCTTCACGGCTATTCCTGCTGCAATCTCCTCGAGAACCGTCGCGAGCGCCTCTGCCGCATCGTCGCTTACGCGCTCGGCCCCTGCCTTCCTTATGAGCCGCTCGATCGGTGCAATGGGTAGGTCAGCCATACTTTCACGCTCGGTTTTAATTTCACGCGCCCCATATTTAAATAACTTGCGCAGACCGACGGAAAAAG
This sequence comes from Microcaldota archaeon, assembly GCA_040755655.1. Lineage (GTDB taxonomy): Archaea > Micrarchaeota > Micrarchaeia > Burarchaeales > JBFMAP01 > JBFMAP01. Next base: position 546 of record JBFMAP010000075.1, on the reverse strand, counting down.
TGATACTCTTTTAAGCATTCGCACGCTAATAATAAGCCCTGAGGTGATGGAATGGAATTTGAAAAAATCGCGTTCGCGCTGGTGATTATCGTTGGTCTTGCGTGCGTTGCTTCTGCGGACATGCAGTTCTCATCCTACACGGTTTATCCATCAACGCTGAAGCCAGGAGTTTCAGGCTCTGCGACAGTTACAATAACGAACACAGGAACCACGCAGGTGACTGGCGTGTGGTTCAAGCCCTCGGGCTACGGGTTCGAACTCAGCGGCGATACTATATCCGCAGGGGATTTGGGCGCGGGCGGCTCGACGACGGTTTCGATTCCTTTCAAGATAATGGGCGACGCGAAGGCAGGCGTGTATGTTCTTCAGGTGCAGGCGTACTGGACGACAACCGGAACTGGTGGGGGCACTACGTACAAATCTTTCTCAATTCCGATGACAGTTACAGAGCCCGCGGTTTTCCAGCTGTCGCCAATAGAAAAACAGACGACCGCGAAGGGAGGCTCCTTCAATCTGAAGCCGAAAATAACGAACACCGGCGGAAAG
>JBFMAP010000074.1:0-5081 GCA_040755655.1 Microcaldota archaeon | reverse complement strand
GAACTGAAGAAATACGGAATCATCATCGCAGGCGGGCAGGGCGAACTCAAGGGAAAAATACTTCGAGTCGCGCACCTCGGCAATTTCGGCATGGAGAGGTACGAGATTTTCTTCTCGGCGCTGGAGAGGATTATGAGGCGCGTATAAGCCGCGGGCGTTTCGATGAAAATACTCATCACGGACAACATGGAGAGGGAGGTCGTCGAGAAGATAAAAAATCTCGGCGAGGTGGTTTATCTTCCGCAGAATCTGGATGTAGCGCTCGCCGATGCGGAAATCCTCATCGTGCGAAGCCAGACGAAAGTGACGCGCGAACTTCTTTCCAAGGCGAAAAAACTGAAATTGGTTGCGCGCGGCGGCGTCGGCCTTGACAACGTTGACCAGAAGGCGTGCGAGGAGCGCGGGATAAAGGTGCTCAACACGCCTGGCGCTTCCACGGATTCAGTCGCAGAACTCGCGGTAACCCTTGTTTCCGTTCTCCTTAGAAAAATCGTGCAAGCGCACAACCAGATGAAAAATAAAATTTGGGACAGGAAGAAACTCGTGGGAAAGGAGATGAAGGGAAAGACTCTTGGGATAATCGGTTTTGGCAGGATAGGGAGCGCGGTCGGGGAGAGGGCGAATATGCTCGGGATGAAAGTGCTTGCGTGCAATGCCACGCCTGTATCGAGCGATTTCGCGAAAGAAGTGGACCTCGACACTCTTCTGCGCGAGTCAGATGTCGTGACGCTTCATGTCTGGCTCAACGAGGAAACGAGAAAAATGATAAACGAAGAAAAACTCGCGCTCATGAAGAATGGCGCGTATCTCATCAACACCGCGCGCGGCGAAGTAATTGACGAGGACGCGTTGTACGACGCGCTCAAGAGCGGGAAACTAGGGGGCGCTGCGCTCGATGTCCTCAGCAAGGAGCCCTACGACGGGAAACTTCTCGAACTTGATAATGTCATTTTCACCTCGCACATAGGCGCGAACACCACGGACGCGCAGAACAGGATAGGCGAGGAGCTGGTCGCGAGGCTGAAGGAATTTTGCGCGAGTGATGCGTGATAAAATGCTTGACATAAAGCGGATTCGCGAAAACCCAGAGCAGATAAAAAAGGCTGTCGAGAGCAGGGGCGCAGAATCGCGCATCGGAGAGGTTCTGAAACTCGACGAGAATTGGAGGAAACTCCATCAGCAGGCAGACGAGCTCAAAAGCAGGAGGAACAAAATCACCCTCGAAATCGCGAACCTGAAAAAAGAGGGAAAGGACGCTTCGAAAAAAATAAAGGAGATGAGCGAGCTTCCTGACGAGATTAAAAAGCTCGACGAGAAAAAGGAGAAACTGGAGGCTGAGATACGGACCATTCTTCTTGATACCCCGAACCCGCCGCATCCATCGGTCCCCATTGGAAAGGATGAGAGCGGCAACGTCCTCGTTCGCGAGTTCGGCAAGCCGCCGAAATTCGGGTTCGAGGAAAAGGCGCACTGGGACTTGGGCGTCGAGAAGGGTATGCTCGACTTCGAGAGGGGCGCGCGCCTCGCAGGCTCGCGGTTCACTGTGCTCAGCGGGTGGGGCGCGCGCCTAGAGAGGGCTCTCATTTCATTCATGCTTGATGAGCATATCAAGCGCGGTTATATTGAAATCTTTCCCCCACTGCTCGTGAATGAAAAAACGATGACCGGAACAGGGCAGCTCCCGAAATTCGAAATCGAACTTTACAAGTGCGAGCGCGACAACTACTACCTCATTCCGACGGCTGAAGTGCCTCTCACGAACCTCCACGCAGGCGAGATTCTCGAGCAGAAGAAACTCCCCCTCTATTACACTGCTTACACGCCCTGCTTCAGGAGGGAGGCAGGCGCTTACGGGAAGGACATAAAGGGAATCATCCGCCAGCACCAATTCAACAAGGTGGAGTTGGTGAAAATAGTGGAGCCTGAAACCTCTTACGACGAACTCGAGAAGATGGTCGCTGACTCGGAAAATATACTGAAAAAACTCAAACTCCCTCACCGCGTGATGCTCCTGTGCACAGGCGAACTCGGGTTCGCGTCAGCGAAATCCTACGACATTGAGGTGTGGTTCCCCTCTCAAAACAAATACAGGGAGGTCGCGTCCATAAGCAACTGCGAAGATTTTCAAGCGAGGAGGATGAACACGCGCTTCTGGAAAGAAGGGAAGCCCGAATTCGTTCACACGATGAACGGAAGCGGAATCGCCGTGGGGCGCACGCTCATCGCGCTCATGGAGAACTTCCAGCAGAAGGATGGAAGCATAATTATTCCAGAAGCACTGAGGCCTTACCTAGGCGGCACGGAGAAAATTTAGAAATTAGATGTGGAGTTTGCCCCTATTCTTCGCATTACCTGCAGACCCTCCACCGCCGCCACTTCCCAATTGCATAAGAATCCGATTTTTCTCTTTAAACTCGTCCATATTCTTCATGCCGACAAAATCCCAGAAGGATTTGAGTTTGACTCCAGCCCTTTCAAGAATCATCATGTCCAATGGGTCTGCCTCAAGTTTTTTAATGATTGTTTGCGTTTCCTTGTCGTTCTTGCCCCATACATAGACATTCGGAGCTTTTAGGTGCCATAGCGCATACGCAAGCCCTGCTTTATCATACCCGCTGTTATTTGACACGTCGAAACCGCACATTGCAAAGACGTCTCCTGCTTTCGGTTCTCGCTCTAGAATTATCTTCGCAGCCAGCATCCTGGCGTTCTTTATGAAAGGGCTATGTATCAACACAAACTCAGGACTCTGCTTTCCTGTGCGCGCCCCAACGTACGCCTCCCTTCCACTTTCATCCATATTTTTAAGAATTATGGACGCTCTCTCATACACATCATCGAAAAAACTTCTCACGCTGTTCATCCCATCGACGCGATACAGCGTGTAATCAGAGTAATCCTGCACCGACGCCGTCACCCTTATTCCATTGGCTTTCCTCCCGCCGTTATCTCCCTCCTTGTAGACTGGTAGCCCCGCCTTTTCTAGTGCTTTGATTACCTCGTCCCTCTGAGCCGCTATGTGGATCGGAAGCGGCTGCAAATTTTGTATCCATTCGCCAGCCAAACTTACCTTGTCTCCATATACCAACTCAAGCATTCCCGGAACGTCATCCAAGGATTCAATTCTTATCTCCTTTCCTTTAAACTTCACTCTCCCTGCTTCTAACAGCATTTTTTCTATCTCTACAGCTACGTCGACTGCCTTGGTCATGCCGCATGTATAAGGACTGTTTAGGTCAACAGTTATCCCATGACGAGAAAAGACGCCATCTTTGAACTCGCGCGTTCGTATCACTCCGCCATGCGTGAGGAAATGCATATTCATATCCGTATCCGGCCCGTATTTTCCAATCGTGCGTATTGCCGCATTGACGATGTCCTCGCATTTACCGGGAGTCATAACTGTGCCGGGCGTTGACAGTTCCATATACTTGACTTCTATACCGCGCACCGCGTATTCGTCTACAAGTTGCTTTATAGCCTTGTCGCGTATCGGACCAAACTCACGTGCATCTGAGCATATCACAGTTATGTGCGCCTGTATGGTCATGTTCTCAGCCTTAAAAACAGTGATTATATTTACTCAAAACAGATATTTAAGCCTTCGCTTTTAAACTCCTAAACGCATAAATAACGCGCGAATGCACGGTGGGGGAGTGGGAAGATGGCTGGCAAAACGGCAGGGGGCAAAGAAGAGGTGGGCGCGCTCATCTACGGGAACGCGTGCTTCCTGAAGTCAGCGGACAGGAAAAAACTGGCCGAACTCGCGCAAGGGCAGCATCCTTCAACAATCGTGCTCACGTGCTCTGACTCGCGCGTGGCGCCTGAACTGATTCTGAACTGCGGGCTTGGCGAGATATTTGTTGTGCGCGTCGCCGGAAACGTCGCGGTCGACCCTGACGTTCTCGCGTCAATCGAGTACGCGGCAGAGCACCTCGGCGCGAGCCTGCTCCTCGTTCTCGGGCATACGAACTGCGGTGCTGTTAAGGCGACGTGCGCAGGGCAGGGCAAGGGGTACGTGAGGCAGTTGATAGAGCACATAAGGCCGGCGGCAGAGCGCGCGGGATGGGATGCGGAAAAGGCGGTAGTTGAAAACGTAAAATTTCAGATGGAGAACATAAAGGGAAAAAGCCCGGTCGTGCGGCATCTCCTTTTTGAAAAAAAACTCGCGATGCGCGGCGCTGTTTACGATTTGAAAACTGGAAAAATAGAACTTCTCGAGGAGTGATGAAAACTATTTGAATTGGTTAGTGTACAATAGGTAAGGTTTAGCGAGTTGGTTCGCGTGAGCGAAAAATCAAAGCAGAAATACGAGCTCAAGAAGAAACTGCGCGCGCTGCGCGGGATTCACGGTAGTGGAACCGAGTTAATCTCTGTTTACATTCCCCCAAAATACCCCATCGCGGAGATAAGCGCGAAACTCAGGGACGAGTTCGGGCAGGCGAGCAACATAAAGTCGAAATCAACGCGCAAGAACGTGCAGGACGCGCTCGAGAAAATCATCCAGTATCTGAAGATGTTCCGCGAGTCGCCTGAAAACGGGATTGCGATATTCTGCGGGAACATCTCGAAGGAGATGGGAAAGCCTGACATCCAACTGTTTTCAATCGTTCCCCACGAGCCAATCGGCGTGCAGTTCTATAGGTGCGACTCCTCGTTCGCGCTCGAGCCGCTCGAGGAGATGCTCGCGGCCACGGACACGTACGGGCTCGTTGTTCTAGATGGAAGGGAGGCGACGCTCGCCACGCTGCGCGGAAAGCAGACGAAAATCCTGCGGAGGCTGAATTCCACGGCGCACTCGAAACTCCACGGGAAGGGGGGCCAGTCCGCGCGGCGATTCCAGCGCATCATAGAGGAGAGCATAGAGAAATACTACGTGCGCGTGGGCGAGGCGATGGACGAGGCGTTCCTGAACATCCAGAATTTCAAGGGCGTGATTGTCGGCGGGCCTGGCCCCACGAAGGAGAATTTCCTCAGGATGAAGCCGTTCAACTACCAGATGAAAATTCTCGGCTGCCTCGACACGGGGTACACCGACGAATTTGGAATCCGCGAACTCACCGACAAGGCGTCGGAGATAA
>JBFMAP010000073.1:0-5207 GCA_040755655.1 Microcaldota archaeon | reverse complement strand
GCGAGTTCGACGTCGAACTCGAAGTCCCAGGCGCCTATCGCCTTCACCACGTAAACGATTTTGGGGTGGGTGTTGCAGTAGTCGTAGAGGGATTTCTCGGTCTCTGGCGTTATGCTGTGGAAGTTTATGAACACCTTGTACCTCCTTTGCTCGATTTGGTTGTTGTCGAGGACTATGGAGTACTGCGCGATTGTTTTCTCCCTCTCAAGTTTTTTGATGCGCGCGCTCACGGCGTCAGCCGAAAGCCCCATTTTTCTCGCAATCTCGACAACAGGCGCGCGCGCGTCCTCGCCGAGCGCCTTGAGTATCCTCACGTCCTTGGAGTCGAGTTTTTTAATCTCCTTCGAGGGCTGCGAGACCGCAACGCTCACAGGCTCGCGCTCGTCTGCCACGAGGTACGTGCGCGGGAGGAACCAGGAGCGGACTATGAAGGTCATGTCGCGCGCCGCTATGAACGCGCTGAACTTGTCAGTGAAATCCTCGATGAAGTTGCTGAGCGCGAGGAAGTCCCGCACGCACACGGTGAAGGCAAGGTCGTACTTCCCATCGGTGCTCGCGACGTAGATTGTGCCGTGCTTTCTCATCAGGTAGTTCACCATCTCGCGCTCCTTCTCCTCATCGACGTTTTGGAACGTTATGAAAAAGCGGGAGATGAAGAACCCGAGCGGCGGGAGAAGGACGAGCAGGAGCGGCCTTATCATTTCTGATTCCAGATAGCCGAGCACGCGGTATCTCACGACCTCCTTGTTCATCCTAACGCTGTGCGCGAGGCGGGCGAATGTTGCGCGCGAGTTTCTGTCGAGTTCGAACAGCAGCCGCCTGTCGCGCGCGTCGAGCTTTCTCATAGTTTATTTTTATCGCCTGGAGGTTATAAATTTATCGTTTTTGGCAGATATTGGGCTGGAAATTGATATATTATCTGTATGATATATTATATCGCGGTAGTGAATATGGCCGAGGTGAAGACGGGAAATGTCAAAGAGCGAAAGGCATCCCTGTCTGACAGGCGCAGAACACTAACCGCCGAGGACTGGGGTGCCGCAGGCCGAGGTAAGCAGATTCGCACACCCTGATGAACAGTATGGGTCGCACTGTCATCGGATGCAAAACCGCTTGTCTCGGTTGTGGAAGAGGGAGAAAAGAAAAACCAGCAAAACGAAAACGGCAGGAAAGATAGAGAATCTCCCATAACTTCTTCTGGAAACGTTTCTGAGGTAACGAAGGTCAGGAATTTGGAATCGGACGCGCAAGGCGACTGGGACCTTCCACTGCCAGGGCCGCCTGGGCCAGGGTGCACTGGGCTGCCGAAATTCGAGAACGCGAAGAATATGGAAGAGGGCAAATGCGACGGATGCGGGATAAACTGCCCCTCAAGGGAAAAACTGTCGCGTGCCGCAGGCGCGCAGATTGCGCGCGAGGTAAAACAGCCGCCGATAACGCCCACTGAAGCGGTGAGGCTCGCTGTGCTCGCCGCGTGCGTGCACGATTTGGACGAGGGCAGCGCGTGCAGGAACTACGCCGATAGCCAGTTCAGGATGATAAAGAAAGAATGCGAGCAGAAAGGCGCGATGGATTTCTACCAGGACGCGCGCCTGATAATCGACACTGGAACGCACAGGTACACGAACGTGGTGCATGAATGGAAGCGCGTCTCAAAAGACGTGGATGAGCTCCACTCGGCGTGGTACGCGACTATGGAGGCGCTGATGAGACTGGACTACAAAAAGGGTTTCAAGGAGATAGCGAAGAAGATAGGCGCTGGGCTTGCTGCGATTGGTTTCACTTACGAGTGCATCAAGGACAAAATCACGCAGATAGCGTCAGGATTGGGCAAGCCTGCTTCTACAGCGGTCACGTTAGCGCTCACCGCAGCCGGCGCAGCAGCGGCTTTCGCGGCCGCGTACAGGATTGTGGATTGGGCGATAGACGTCGGGGGCAAGACGCTCGCAGGCGCGCTCATGCACCTCGGAACGCTCCACGAGCAGACGCTGAAGAACTGGAAGAGGCGCGCGCACGCGAGGAAACTGAGAAGGCCGCTCAGGGAATTATATAAGGAAATGGTGAGCCTGTGCAAGGAGCACTACCCTGAGTTCAACTGGAAGAAGGACGCGCGCGAGTTCATGAAAATAACAAATGGAGCGGGATGGTGGAGGAGGTTCAGCGACTGGTTCGCCGCGCGCATCGAGCACAAGGAGTTCATAGACAGGGCCGCGAGCAGGGTGGCGAAAAGGGCGGACGGCGCGCTGAATGATTTTGACACGTATTACGTTAATTAACGGACTTATGTTCGATAATTTTAAAAACCTTCTTTTGTAAAAGTTAGTGAAGTTATTCGCGCGAGGTTAGACACTATGGAAAAACTGAACGTGAAGATTGCAGGCGAGATCGCGCTCTCCGAGACGCCAGGGGGCACGATGAAGAAGTGGCGCGAGATATTCGGGGTCACGCAGGCAGAGTTGGGGGGCTATTTGAAAATCTCCACATCGACAATCAGCGACTACGAGAGCAACCGCAGGAAATCCCCTGGGATTGGGGTTGTTCGCAGGTTCGTTGACGCGCTCATCGAACTCGATAATAGGAAGGGCGGGCTCGTGTGCCAGAAACTGCGCGCGAGCGAGACAACTGAGAAATATTTCGAGGTGCACGAGTTCGCGCAGAGCATGGGCGCTCCTGAGTTCGCGAAACTCATAGACGCGAAGGTGGTCGCGAACGAGGACGTGATGCCTGAGAAAAAGGTTTACGGGTTCACGCTCATAGACAGCATAAAAGTCATTCTCGAACTTCCTTACACGGATTTCCCGAAACTTTACGGCTCGACTGGCGAGCGCGCGTTCATTTTCACTGAGGTGAGCACAGGCCGCTCGCCGATGGTGGTGATACGCGTCACGCCTATGAAGCCGAGCATCGTGGTGCTGCACGGGATTGAGCGCGTTGACAAACTGGCGATAAAGATAGCGCAGAAGGAGAGGCTTCCGATTCTCACGACGAAAACGCCTGTGCAGGGGATGCTCGAGATGCTGAAGAAAATGTAGTTGCGCGGGATTGTGGATTGATTGGTGGAAAGATGGCTGGGATTGTTGGTTACGGGGTTTGCATTCCAAAGTACAGAATAAGGGCAGAGGAAATCACCGCAGTCTGGGGCGAGGAGGCGAAGCGCATAAATGAGGGGCTCGGGATTTTCGAGAAGAGCGTTCCTGACATTGATGAGGACACCGCCACTCTTGCTACAGAGGCTGCGCGCGACGCGATAAGATATGCAGGCGTGAACCCGAAGCACGTGGGCGCGCTCTTCGTCGGTTCTGAGTCCCATCCCTACGCCGTGAAGCCGACAGCGAGCATAGTCGCAGAGGCCATCGGCGCGACCCCTCATCTCACAGCCGCGGATTTCGAGTTCGCGTGCAAGGCAGGCACAGTCGCGATGCAGTGCTGCATGGGGATGTGCCGCGCTGGAATGATAGAATACGGGCTCGCGATAGGGAGCGACATGTCCCAGGGAAGGCCAGGGGACGCGCTCGAGTATTCCGCAAGCGCCGGCGCAGGGGCGATGCTCATCGGGAAGAAAGAAGTGATTGCGGATATTGAGGCGACATATTCATACACCACAGACACGCCGGATTTCTGGAGGCGGCCTGGCGCGGACTTCCCGAGCCACGGCGGGAGGTTCACAGGCGAGCCTGCTTATTTCAAGCACATCGTGAACGCGAGCAAGGGGCTTTTCGAGAGGAACAATTTGAAGGCAGAGGATTTTGATTACGTCGTTTTCCACCAGCCGAACGGGAGGTTCCCGCTTCAGGCAGCGAAGATGCTGAAAATAGACGCTGAGAAACTGAAGCAGGGGCTTGTCGTCCCTTACATAGGGAATACTTACTCGGGCGCGTCGCTCATCGGGCTCGCTTCTATCCTTGACGTGGCTAAGCCTGGCGAGCGAATCCTCATGACCTCGTTCGGAAGCGGGGCAGGGAGCGACGCGTTCAGCATCCGCGTTACCGATGAAATTTTAATCAAGAGAGGAAGGACGAGAACAGTGCAGTCGCAGATTGACGAGAAGGAATACCTCGATTACGGGCATTACGTGAAGCACAGGAGGAAACTGAAGAGCCTGTAGTGTGTCGCATTTGAGTCTGGTGTTTGAATGAGGAGAGTCGCGATTGTCGGAGTTGGAATGACGAAGTTCGGCGAGGAGTGGGAGCGCGGGCTCCGCGACCTGATTACAGAGGCAGGGGTGCGCGCAATCGAGGACGCGAAAATCAGGGGGGAGGAGATTGATGCGATTTACGGGGGGACGATGGCTGCGGGCAGATTGATTGGGCAGGAGCACATCACAGCGCTGATTGCGGATTACATGGGCCTGAACCCGATTCCAGCCACCCGAGTTGAGGCAGCGTGCGCTTCTGGAGGTGTCGCGCTCCGCTGCGGATACCTCGCTGTCGCGAGCGGTATGCATGATAATGTTGTTGTTGGCGGAGTGGAGAAAATGACTGATGTGCCTGTGAACGAGGCTGCTGTGGCGCTAGGCGGCGCGGGGGACCAGGAATGGGAGCTCTTCATGGGCGCGACGTTCCCCTCGCTTTACGCGCTCATGGCGCGGAGGCACATGTACGAGTACGGGACGACCGAGGAGGAGATGGCCCATGTTGCAGTGAAAAATCATTACAACGCCGCGCGAAACCCTTACGCGCAGTTCCAGAAGGAAATAACTGTTGATGACGTGATGAATTCAAAGGTCGTCTCGAGCCCGCTGAAAGTGTTCGACTGCAGCCCGATAACAGATGGCGCTGCTGCGGTTGTGCTCATGCCCCTTGAAAAGGCGAAGAAGCACACGGACACTCCTGTTGAGATAGTTGCAAGCGCGCAGGCGAGCGACACCATCGCGCTCCACAGCAGGCAGTCGCTCACGAAAATAAACGCGACAATAATCGCTGCGCGCAAGGCGTACGAGATGGCGAAACTCGAGCCCAAGGACATTGACCTCGCTGAGGTTCACGACTGCTTCACGATTGCTGAAATTCTCGCAATCGAGGATTTGGGTTTCTTTGAGAAGGGGAAGGGAGGGCGCGCGAGCGAGGACGGCGAGACTGCGCTCAACTCGAAAATCTCCATCAACACTAGCGGGGGGCTGAAGGGATGCGGGCATCCTGTTGGCGCGACAGGGGTGAAGCAGGCTGTGGAGCTCACCTGGCAACTGCGCGGGGAGGCGAAGAACAGGC
>JBFMAP010000072.1:0-5287 GCA_040755655.1 Microcaldota archaeon | reverse complement strand
GAGGGAATCGCGAAGCACTCGAAACGCATCGCGCGCATAAAGGACGGGCTGATTGAGAGGATAACCAGGGTGGGTTGAGTTGAGGGGTGATTTTGTGGGGGATGAAAACACGGACAAGAAGGACAGGATAATGGGAAGAGGTAGCGGAGGGGGGTTTGGCGCGAAAACATATCTGCTGATTGTGGGCGTGGTCGCGCTTCTCGCGGTTGGGTATCTGCTCACAGGCGGCTCGCTCGCCGGATTTTCGCTTAGCGGGGGCGGGGGCGCCGCAAGCGCCGTGGTCGCCGCATCAGCGCCGAGCGTGCAGCCGCAGGACTACTCGAACGTGCGGGTGGACATGGAGCAGGTGACCGCGAGCGTCGGTGATGGGAAGGTGAGTTTCGCGCTCAGCGACCTGGTCGCGAACAGGCTCGTGTATTTCGATTACAAAACGAGCGCGGGAAAGAGTGTTCCTATGATGGCGTACATCTCGCCGAGCGGAAAAGTGATCACCGCTGTCCGGATGTGCGAGCCTTGCAGGAGCACGACGTTCTTCATACAGAACAACAAGATGGTGTGCGGAAGGTGCGGAACTGTGTGGGAGCTCGAGACCCTGCGCGGGATTTCGGGCGGATGCCTGAACTACCCGCCTGACGCGCTCCCGAACACAATAAGCGGTGAGCGCGTGTACGTGGAGGCGGCGAGGATTGAGAACTGGAAACCGAGAGTTTGAGGGATTGGATTGAGATACGAGACGCTTGCCGTGATAGGGCTGACCGCATTTGTCCTCTCATTCGCGTACTTCGGCATAGGCTGGAACGAGAGGTACGGGTGCGGTTTCAGCCCTTTCGGTATGATGAGTTTCGGCGCAAGCTCTGTGATGTTCGGCGTACTCGTGCTCCTGCTCGCGGTTGCGGCGTGGCTGGCTTTGGTTGGGGAGGGAGGCAGGAAAAACCTGCGTAAAAATTGATGAGAGGCGGAGGTGGGGGGATGGCGATATGCGCTGGATGCAGGGGCGGCGTGAAGAATGCAAAAGCACTGCATAAAAATGTTGGAGGAAGGGAATTGGTTTTTTGTTGCGAGGGATGCGAGAGACTGTACAGGATTGAAAATGGAAAATTGGGAAATCTGGGGGTGGTCGCGTGGAGATGAACGAGCAGCTCATTGACAACATTTTCAAGGGATCGCTCGCGCTCGGGTTGATAGTGCTTGTCGTGCTTGCAGGAGCGATAGCCGCAGGCCTTTCAAACACCCAGGGTTCTGCTCAGTTTGTGAAGGCTGGGGCGCTCGCAGGTGCGGATTCTCCGCAAGTTGCGACAAACACGCAGCCGTCCCAGGTTGCACAACCGCAAACCGGAGAGGCGGGGCAGGCCCAGGTGCAGCGGCCCAGCGCAGCAGGCTCGTGCGGTGCAGGCGGCGGATGCGGCTGCGGGGGCGGAGGAGCACCGCGAACGCGGGTAAACACGCAGCTGACAGGGAACAGAATCACTGACGCGCAGAACGCTGCGCTCGCGTATTACGCGCAGAAATACGGGGACGGCGATGTCACGGCAAAGGCGACTGATTACGGGTGCCACGTGCAGGTTGACATCTACAAAAATGGGCAGGTGATAAAGACGCTGGGATACTCCGGAGGAAGCGTATTTGAAGCCTGAGCGCGCGCACGCGCAATGCGCGCGGCCCGGCGGTATAGAAAAAGGTGGATTTGTTATGTTTGTGCTAAAACAAACCAACCCCCAAATTCACCTGTTCTACGCATAAGGGCTCTGGATTGGGTTTTCAAATGGACAAGGGAGTGGTCGCGTTCGGAGCTGTGGCGCTTGCGGTAGTTGTCCTGATGCTCCTGACATCGACTGATAAAGAGACAATCGAGAAGAACGCCGTCTCGTACTACGCGCGCGCGTACGGCGACGCGGACGTGAGGGCAGAGGCCGTGAGCTTCGGCTGCCACGCAGAGGTCCGCATATACAAGAACGGCACGAGGGTGAAGACGCTGACGTACGCGGCAGGGAATTTTTTCGGATGAGATAATCGAGTGATTGCATGCCTGGCATCCGCGCGCTGGTTTCGTCATTTCTTTTTCTGGTTTTTGTTTTTGCAGTCCCACAGGCATCTGCGCAGCAGCCGGCCTCAGGCGAGCACAAGGAGTTGTGCGTGATATATTTCTACGGCGAGGGGTGCCAGTACTGCGCGCGCACCGCCCCGTTTATTGATGAGGTTGAGCGCGAGTACGCCGGGAAGATAAAAATCACGCGCATGGAGATTTACAACAACTACGAGAACTACCGCGTGTTCAGCCAGTACTGCGCGCTGAAAAACATCGGGAGCGATGAGAGGGGAATTCCCACGGTCCTCGTCGGGAACGCGTACCTCATAGGTGAGAGCGAGGTTAAGGAAAAGTTGAGAGGGGCGATAGAGCGCGAGCTCGCGAGCAACAGCACGGTATGCCCTCTGCAGGGTATGATGGCGTGCCACTTGGGCGCGAACGACACCTCGCCTGCGATTCCAGCGCTCGCGAACGAGGCAGGGATAAGCATACCGCTCATAATAGGCGCAGGGCTTGTTGACGGGATAAACCCATGCGCTTTCGCGGTTCTGATTTTCCTGCTCGCGTACCTTCTCAGCGTTTCCGCGAACAGGACGCGCATGCTTAAGGCAGGAGCCGCGTACATAATCGCAGTTTACGCGAGCTATTTCGCAGCAGGCGTTGGCCTGCTCTCGCTCATCCACATTTCCGGCTTCTCCTCGCTCATATTCAAGGTCGCGGCAGTGGTCGCGCTTGCGACAGGCCTTCTGAGCATAAAGGACTATTTCTGGTATGGAAAGAGCTTCACCCTTAAGATACCTGAATCAAAAAAGGAGAGCATCCAGAAATGGGTCGTGCGAGCGAACATTCCAGCGGCAGTCGTGCTCGGCTTCCTCGTGTCGATGTACGAACTGCCCTGCACAGGCGGCGTGTATCTCGCGATACTGGGGATGCTCGCGAACAGGATGACGCAAGTCTCGGCGCTTCCCTATCTCGCGCTTTACAATCTGATGTTCGTGCTCCCGCTCGCCCTCATACTGCTCGCGATGTATTTCGGGCTCAAGGCAGAGCACATCGAGTCCTGGAGGGAGTCAAAGAAAAACATCATGAAGCTCGCTGTCGGGGTTTTGCTTTTGATATTCGGAATCGGGATGCTGGTTGGTTGGTTTTAGTTGGTAAGGTGCGAACATGAGCGTTTACGAACTGGGACTGGCTTTTGCAGGAGGCGTGGGCAGCGCGCTCCTTCCCTGCGTCCTTCCTGTTTATCCATTCTTAATCAAGAACGCGGTCGAGAGCAGGAAGGCGAGCGAGATGCTCGCGAAATCGCTTGTATTCATCTTCAGCCTCTCGCTCTTCTACGCGCTCATCGGCGCGGTTTTCGCGCTCGTGCTCGGCTCCGTATTCGAGAGGAATTCGCTTCGCTGGGTGAGCGGCGCAATCTACATGTTGTGCGCGCTCTGGGTTCTCGGGCTCGTGAAATTTGACGCGCTCAGCCAGCTCGCGCCGAAAATCGGCGGCGCGTATACTGGCTCTTTTCTCAGCGGCGCCGCTCTGGGGATAGGCTTCACGCCCTGCATGGCCTCATTTGTTGTGGCGCTCCTTGTTGCGTCGAGCGGCAGCGGAATTGGCGCGTTCCTCATCCTCTTCGCTTACGCGCTCGGGCTCGGCGCAACCGCAGTTTTCATCGGGCTTGCTGGAAATACGATTGCGAGGGATGCGCGCGTGGCTGGGCTCATGAGCGCGCTGCGCGTTGTCGCGGCGGCATTCCTGTTCGTGTACGGCGCGCTCCTGCTCCTCGAGTATTTTTCGTATGAATCTTTCCTTTTCGTGAAGGGCAGCGCGTTCGGGATGCTCGACTGGGTGTGATGCAATGGAATCGACACGCGGACCGTACAAAAACGATATATTAAAATACCCTGCGCGGCATAATATATTGCGCGTTTTGAAAGGTTATTTGGACAGAACGTGACATACCCGAGGTGATATGATGGAGGGAGAAGGGGCATCAGGCGCAGTTGTTTCGCATTCTGCGCAGTCTACGGCAGGCGACACAGGGGCGAGGGTGCTGGCGATAACGCTCATGGCAGCCACGCTGATTCTCGCTGGGGTGATTTTCTACTCCGTGAACAGCCTAAACACGCGTCTGGAGTCGCTTGAGAAGGCGACGCTGAGCGCGAAGTTCGTCGCGGTCGCGCAGCCGAGCGCTGAAACCGCGCAGCCGACGCAGCCTACTCAGCCACAGCCAACGCAGCCCACGCAACCTGCAGCAGCGGACGTGCCGACGTTCGACCTCGCCGGGAAGACGGCGCGAGGGGATGCGAGCGCGCAGATTACGATAGTAGAATATTCGGATTTCCAGTGCCCGTTCTGCGGCAGGTCGGTTCCGACTGTTGAGAAGATACTGGAGGACTATGATGGAAAAGTGAAGTTGTATTTCAAGCACTTCCCGCTCGGGTTCCACCAGTACGCGCAGAAGGCCGCTGAGGCATCCGAATGCGCAGGTGACCAGGGCAAGTTCTGGGAATACCACGACAAACTGTTCGCGAACCAGCAGGCGCTCACAACAACTGATTTGAAGAAATACGCAACGGACTTGGGATTGGACGCGGCGAAGTTCAACACCTGCCTTGACACAGGCGCGAAGGCATCTGTTGTGCAGGCTGATTTCGCAGAAGGCAGCGCGAACGGTGTTGGCGGAACGCCCACGTTCTTCATCAATGGAAAAGAAGTGGTCGGCGCCCAGCCTTACGACGCGTTCAAGACGGTGATAGACGGCGAGCTCGGGACAGCGGCCTAGCCGCTGCCTGTTTTTGTTTTTATTTTTCTCCTCTTTTTCTGATTTTTCATTTTCTCGTACGCGAAAGCGTTTGCGGTTCTGCCGCAAAAATTTCGCAAGTTTTCAACTTGCGAAAGCCTATTTAATAAAGGGTTTCATATTGAACTCATGGCTTCGCTCTCGCGCGGTAAAATCATCGAGAAAGGCAGGAAAATGATTGACGCGCTGACAGAACGCGGGTTCGGGATACGCGAGGAAAACTCGCTCATTATAACCCCTGTTGAGGCGCTGTATCTTCTCGGAAAAAACAAAATTGAAATAAAAATGAAAAACAGGAGATTGGGCGCGAAGGAGATTCTGAAAATTTTCGGGAAAAAGGACGCGCTCTTGAAGAAGAAATTTTTAATTCTGAGGGAACTTCGGGGGCGCGGGTTCATTTCGCGCGCCGGCCTGCGGGATGATTTCCTGCGAGTCTATGATAGGGGCGTGCGGCCCGGCGAGGGGAG
>JBFMAP010000071.1:0-5372 GCA_040755655.1 Microcaldota archaeon | reverse complement strand
GGGTATTTAAAATAAATCGGTGCAAGCGTGGCGAATAAAAAGGAAGGCATAAAGCGCGCGGATGTCGGGCGCGCTATCGACGAGTTTGTTAAGAGGCTCGCGCGCGAGTCGGAGAGCGACGGGGATTTCGCGGATGACTTATCGGATTTCGTCGTTTTTCTCGAAGGGAAGATAAAGCGCGCGCAGGAGAAGCTCGCGAGCCTCGAGCACAGAAAGTATGGCGAGCCTGACATCGAACTCATTGAGCAGTTCGACTCGAAAAATTTCTCATCGCTCGTGCTGCGCGCGGACTGCATAACGCGCGAGGATTACGAGAAATTGAAGGAGATTTTCGAGGAGTTCAGGAAAAAGTTGCGCGGGCAGGCGCTACGCGAGCCCGACAAAGGATGAGCGCGTATCGTAGGGGCCCATCCTTTCTATTCCGACTTCAAAATCATACCTGCACCACACGGTTCCTCCGAAAATTATGGGCTCGAACCTTACCTCCACTTTCACTTCCTTATCTTTTCTGCCCGCGAGCACCTTCAACCTCACAACCCGCTCCTCGCCAACGTCAAGTTTCGCTATGTTCACCTCGTCCGTCCCGCTTGCCACGCTCATCTTCCTTATCATCTGCGAGGAAACGTTGATGAACGAGAGGGTTATCGCGCCGTCCTCCACGAGCAGGTTGTCAACTACTTTCACTTCGAAAATGGGTTTCAGAGAAATTATTTTCCGCGCCGCGGCAGGCGCCTTCCCGCGCGCAAGCCCCTTCTCGCGCGCGACGCCGAGTTCAGTGAGCGCGCGCCTTCTCCCCCGTTTTGCTGCAGGATATTTACCTCGCATGTGAAGGTGATAAATTGCGTAAAGGAGCGCGGAAATCACTCCTCCTGCGAGCGGGAAGAGCCACCAGCTCGCTGGGATGCTGAAATGAGAGAACGGGTCCAGCGAGATGGGTATTTGCGTGTTCGGGTTGTATGGAAGCGAGGGGATGTCCACCCCGCCGAACTCGCGCGTGCCGCCGAGCGCAACCGCCTTCCCTGGCGAAACCTGCATAGCGGCGAGCGCGCTCTTCACCGCGTCGTTGCTTCGGAGCATCTCGAGTTCCTGCCCGCTGAAGCCTGAGGGAATGAGCACGCGCTCCCCTGTGGCAGCGTCCTGATAAATGCTCAAATCCTTCACGTAGGAACTTTCCGCGCTCTTCACCGCCTCGCTGAATTCGCTCGAGCCCCGCATATCCGCGAGAACATCCTCGCCCATATCATAGGGCGCGATCACGCGCGCGCTTTTTCCATCAATGCTCACGCTTTTCAGTTTCGCGTCCGTGTAATCCGAAGGAAGAATATCCGATAAATCAAAAGTCCCGCTCGCACTTCCCGTGTTTTTCAACTCGCGGATTATCCTCTCGTCGCCCGCGAGCTTCTCGAGCTGCGCGCCAGAATATCCGCTCGCAAAAACCGCGTTAACTCCGCGCGCGCTCTTGTAAAGGAGGAGTTTCTCGCTCCGGTTCAGCGCGGCGCGGAAGCCCTCCTCCTGCTGAAGCAGATTTATCTCCCTCTGCGTGGTTTCGAAAAGCGTGATGAGGTTCTTCCCATCAACCCCGAGAACGCGCGCCTCCGGCGGGGTGAGCATTTTCTTTACCTCAACGCGGCCTGGCGAAAGCACGCTCGCGCTTGGGTCAACGTCCCATTTTTTTCCAATGTCGATGCTGGAAACGAACAGGTAAAGCGCGGCAATCCCCATCACGATTGCGAGCAGTTTATATGCGTCCATCCTATCATTCCCTCATCAAGCGCCAACGCTCATTTTTTTCACACACGAGAACAAAACCTCTCCGAGCTCGCGCGCGCTTTTCACTTTCTCGACGTTCACGTGCATCCTCGCCAGCCTCGCGCAGAAACTCTCCGCATCATAATCGCCCAATTTTTTTAGCGCTAATTTTTTCTCATCCGCAAGAGTCACATACGCGATGCGCACGCCAGCGCCGAGAAGATGTTTCAGCCTCTCGAAGCACGCGCGCTGCACCCCGCTGTCCTCGGAATATTTCTCGTTTCCAGCCTCCGGAACGCCGTCGCTTAGAATAAGAAGATAGCGCGCGCCTCCCCTCCTCTCCCACCTGTTTCTCATCAGCTCAGCGAGTGCGGAATCAAGCCTTGTTGCGCCAGAGCCGTTCCTCTCAACGAGTTCGCGGTACTCGATTTTTTTGTAGAACTTCGCGCCGCTTCCATACACGACGAGCGATAGTTTCGCATCCTTTCCGAAACTCTCGCACAGCGCGAGCGTGGCGATTTTCGCGAGGCTGTGCGGGGAGTCCTTCTCCTCAACTTTCTTCCCGAGATAGTCGGAGCGCCACCAAGCGCTCATCGAGTTCGAATCATCGTAAAGAATCGCGAGGTTCAGTACGCGCACGTCCTGCACCCTTTTCCTCCCGACAATCTCATCGAGTTTTTTGCCGCGCTCGCAGAACGCGTTCATCGTCCTGT
Source organism: Microcaldota archaeon (assembly GCA_040755655.1). Taxonomy (GTDB): domain Archaea; phylum Micrarchaeota; class Micrarchaeia; order Burarchaeales; family JBFMAP01; genus JBFMAP01. The sequence goes on along the minus strand of JBFMAP010000071.1, from coordinate 2,910 downwards.
AAACGTTTATCGAGCCCATTCCATCAAACTTGCAATCAACCATCCTGCGCGCGTTCGGGGGAATCAGTTCGAGCGAGCGTGAGAGATGATTCCCTATGCGCCTGCAGCACGCGAGAAACTTCTCATACTTCAAGTTATCGTAATGACGGGTAAGGTCTGCGCAGAGTTGCGCGGCATAAACCTCATCCTTCATACTACCACGACTACCACAATCAGCAACGGTCGTCATTCCTTCAGTTTGTTCGCGATGCCGAGCGCGAGCTCCCTCACCAGATTCACGGAAATTTCATCTGACTCGTCCGCAATCACCATCGACTGCTGGAACGCCGCGTCGAGGAACGCTGTCCTCACGTCAGTTCCCTCCTTCATCGCGAGTTCGCAGTACTGCGCCATCTTAATCTCCCCATCCGGCGAAAGCCCCTGCGGAATCGCCTTCTCCTCGCGCCAGACGCGTCTGGTGTCCTCTGCAAAATCAAGAATTGCATCTATCACCTCTGCGTCGCGGAGCGGCGTGCGCTCGCGTATGATTTTCTCCTCGACCTCGCGCGCAGGATAGTCCATGTAAATCGGGATAAATCTTCTCTTGAGCGCGGAACTCACCTTGAACGTGCCCTCGTCCCCGATGTTCGCGGTCGCAATCACGACCCAGTCGCCAGGCTTCTCCAGCACCTTCTCCTCGTGCTCGAGAGGGAGGCTCCCGCGCGAGAGCAAAAGGAACAATCCGGAGTACGCGCTCGTTGGCGCGCGCGTGAACTCGTCAATTAGAAGATTTTTTCCCTCTTTTACTGCGCGCGTGACAGCCCCATCCTTGAAAATTTTCTCCCCGCGCGAAAGCGCGAGCGGGTGGAATCCTCCAATAAGTTGATATTCTGTCATCCCCTCTGTCGCCTCTACTTTCACATAACCCTCTTTCCCGCCAATCTGCGCGAGAACGTGCTCCGCGACGGTTGTTTTTCCATTCCCGGAAGGACCATAGATGAGAACTGGATAGCCCATGCGCACGTATCGCAATATTTTTATTATCGCCTCGTCCTGCCCCTTAATTTCGCACGATTCGATTACTTTCGCGTACGCCTCGCGCTTCAGGTCCTTCAGTTTCACATAATCCCCCTGGTTATTTTCTCAGCCTGCCTGAGCAGTTCGCCGGCGCTCCCCTTTGATTTGGTGTCGTGCTTCTGCGAGAGGAGGTTGAACTCCTTCCTGAACCTCGAGAGCATTTCGGTCGCCTTAATCTTATCATATTTGCGCGGCGCGTCCCGCGCGAAATTCTTCAATTCCTTGATGAGCGGCGCATACGGGTCCTCCTCGTCAAACTCCCCCTCGAGTTCTGTTTCCACGGGCTCGCCTGCGCCCTCTGTCTTCACGTAGAAAACTCCATCCTCGCCGACCTCCCGACGCAGGTTGAACGCGCTCAGCCCAATCTCGTACGCGAGAAGGATGATGAGCGTGAGGAACCCGTTGGAAATGAGCGCGAGCCAGAAAACGTAAATGAAGATTGCGAGCGGCCTGCTCGCGTACGCGCTCTGCCCCGAGAGCAGGAGGTTCATCCAGCCCACGTCAAAAATGCGGATTATGAACACGATGCCGAGAAGCGCGGCAGAGCCGAACGTCGCCTTCACTATTGCGCCAATCGCCTCCCTCACGTCCTCTGCGCGCGAAATCAGATAGGTGTAAATGTACGAAGCGGATGCGAACAGCGCCACTCCAATGAGGAATCTATCTATGCTGTGGAAATCAAGCGGCCCTTTCGAGAGAAGAAGCGCGACGACAGACGCGCCTGCGAAAACCGCGCCAGCCATGTGCCCCTCGCTGTAAGTGATGAGCACTAGAACCGCGTTCACCACTCCGAGCATCAGGAAGGGAAGGAACGAGAGCAGCCCCTCCTCCTCACCAGGCGAGACGAAAAAGGAATTTCCGACAATCCAGAAACTCAGGAGCCCGAGCGCGGCGTAGCACACCATGCGCACAGGGCGGCCGCGCGTAATCCTCACCATCAGCGTGGCGACAGCAATAACAATGAGCACGAACGGCGCGAGCGAGGGCGTCTTCCTCTCGACGAGGACGCCTGCTGAGATGAGCGCGAAAACGAGCGCGAGAATTATGTATGGATTGCGATGCAGAGCGCGCAGACTTTCCATCCAACCACCAGTAAGTAGTAATGTAATCTATTATTAAAAGATATTGGTCACACATCGAGCAAAACACGAATCGTGGTTTTTCTTTTCCCGACGCGCACCTTCAACTCGTGGAACGTGACCGCCTTCACGACGTCCTTCGGCTTTCTCCCGCGCTCCCCCCACGCAGTCCCGCGCACGAGATACCCGCCTCCCCCCTCTTTCTTCAGCTCTCCCACTTCAAATTTGCACAACAGCATCTCGCGCGCCTCGCTCTCGCTCAGGAGTTTCGACAGGCAGAACACGACGAGCGTCTCCAAATCCTTGGCCCTCTCCTCAATCTCAAACTTCTCTCTGGGCTCGATTCCGCTCGCGATGATATCGAACATTGCCCGCGCGGCGTTCTGCAGCGCGTCCTCGAAATTCTTTCCGCTCGCTTCAAATAGAATGTCCGCGGTGTGGCGCAGGAGTTTGTAGTTTTTCCTTTCCGTTTTTCCCTTCATTTCATCCCCTGCGTTTCTATGCGCGCGCAATATTATAAACATTTATATACTTACTGAATAAATAAATTGGGTGTTTCCATGGACGAGGAAAAAAACATTCTGGTTCCCGCAATTGTTGTTCTTCTTGTTCTCGTGGTCGGCGTTGCGTTTATTTTTTCAGGCCTGAAACCTACGCAACAGCCGCAGCCGCCTTCCCAGCCCGGAGGGACAGTGACTCCCCCCACCCCACCGCCCACGACAGAGCCCCCAAAGACGCTCTCGTTTCCGGAGTTGTTCAAATTCTCACAACGGCT
>JBFMAP010000070.1:0-5396 GCA_040755655.1 Microcaldota archaeon | reverse complement strand
AATCTATCTCTTAAATTAAATTATAAAGTTATGTAGAACAAATAGGGAGCAGAAAAAGCGCTAAACCTCGTCATGAGCGCAAAAATCCGCAAAAAAAGTTAGGTCAATTTTTTAAAGTCCAGTCTGATTTGTTTTGTTGCCATGTATAAGACAAGCCCTTTCAATCCATCCTTCTCAACCGCTTTTCGTAAGCCGGCGATATGTTCTTTAAGAAATTGATTTCTCTGCTCTTTTTTCTATTTCTTCAAACTCTCGTTTAGCTGCAATTATCAAAGCTTTCATTCCTTCATCCATAAAATCACCACCTCAGAATAAGTAGTATATTATATCCCAAAACCTATTTAACACTTTTTGAGCGGCGCGAAGCGGGGGGTGGCGCGTATGAGTGCCTCACCAGTTCGCGACGATTATTATCTTCAGCCGCTCGCCTGCATCCCTGCACGCGTCGCACGCGTTCTCGATGTTGAGGAACAACTCGTGCAACAGGATTACTTCCGCGGGATGGCACTTATCCCTTATTCTCATTATGAATTTCAGCGAGTCCGCGTAATATGCGTCCACCTCGCGCTCAATCTCCCCGACCTCGTCGAGAAGGCTCATCGCAGCGCCCTTGTTTCCAGAGGAGAACGCCTCGACCGCCTTCCCGAGCGCCGAGACCGCGCGCGCAGTATCCCGCGTCATGTGCTTGAGGAGGAACTTTCCATTCTTGTCAACTTTCAGAAGTTTCAGTAGTTTGCCTGCGCTGAACGCCTTGTTGAGGACATCATCGACCTTGCGCGCGAGGCCCATCAAATCCCTTTTGTCTTCGGGCTCGAGCGCGCCCTCTGCGAGGTCGATTAGGATTTTCCTGCGCGTGTCATCAGCCTCGCGCTCTGTGCTCTTCAACTTGTCGAAAACGTCCTTTCCATCAACGAGTTGCTCGAACTCGCCCAATCCCTCGTGAACGAGCTTGATGTGCATCCTTATGTTGTTGACCGCGTTCGCCTCGTTTCTCTTTTTGAACCAGTCAGCCATACCCATAAAACCACCTCGAAATTGATTGCTAATCCACTTCAAGAACCTGCCTCAGGGATTCCTTCGGCATTTCGAATATGCGAACATCATCCTCATCAAAATCAATGCCCACGCTTCCGTCGAACTCGTGCACGTCCTGCGCCACGAAACTCTCGTCCCCGCACTCAAGTTCGTATCTTATGTGCGCGCCCAGCAGTCTCCTTGATTTTATCTTCGCGTCTTTCCCTTCCTTCAGATGTATTTTCTCCGGCCTGATTGCCGCGATGTAGATTCCCTCCTTCTGCCCGCACGGCACGCGGATATTCTTTCCGAGCAGTGTTGTTGAAGCGAAGCCGCCGCCTGCGCGCGCGAGTTTCACCCTGAAGAAGTTCGCCTCCCCGATAAAACCGGCGACGAAAAGCGTCCTCGGGTGCTCGTAGACCTCGCTCGGGGTGCCGACCTGCACAATCCTCCCTTTTTTCATCACGACTATCTTGTCGCAGATTGCCATCGCCTCCTCCTGGTCGTGCGTGACGTGAATCGCCGTGAGTTTGAGGTCCTTAACCATTCTTCTCATCTCGAGCCGAAGTTCTTTCCTCACCTTTGCGTCCAGCGCTGAAAGAGGCTCGTCCAGAAGAAGAACCTCCGAGCCAGTTGTAAGCGCGCGCGCAACGGCAACCCTCTGCTTCATACCCCCGGAAAGTTCGGAAGGAAGCGCGTCATAGCGCGCGGCCAGCCGCACGAGTTTGAGCATGTCGTGCGCGGTCTTGAGCGTCTTGTCGTACTCCTCCCCGCGAATCAGGGGCCCGTAGGTGGTGTTTCCCAAAACGTCCATGTGCGGGAAGAGCGCGTAGTCCTGGAAAACGAAGCCCATTCCCCTTTCCTCCGGAGGAAGTTCGGTCACGTCCACCTCGTCAACGAAAACACGGCCTGTAGAGGGCGTAAGAATTCCAGCGAGAACCTTCAGCAGCGTGGTCTTTCCGCAGCCGCTCGGGCCTAGGAGCGCGACGTACTCGTTGTCGTTTATTTTCAAACTCACGTCCTCGAGCGCGACGACGCTCCCGAACCGCTTGCTTATCCCTCTGAATTCGATGTCGGACATTACGAACCACCACTTTTTCTGTTTGCAGATGTGCTTGTCCTCCTCAGCATCCAGATTACACCGAACGAGATTATAAATAGTATCCCGCACGCGAGCGCCGCGTCCTCGACCTTTCCCTGCTTCACGAAATCGACTATGAGCACTGGGATTGTCTTCACCTCTTGCGAAATCGCCATCGTCGTGCCGGTCTCGCTGAGGCTTCGCATGAACGCCATGAGCGCGCCTGCCGTGATTGAGGGCATTATTAGAGGGAGCGTGATGGTTCTGAAAGCCTTTATGGAAGTTGCGCCCAGACTGCGAGCAGCCTCCTCCAAACTCACATCAACGCTCGCGACCGACTCCGCGACAGGCTTGAGGATATAGGGATACGTGAAACTCAGATGCGCGAGCGCAATCACGAGAATTTCATCCGTCTTCCCCCAGAAGAGCGCGAGCGAAATCCCGAGCGCTACGGTCGGCATTACCAAAATTACATCCGAAAGAAAATCAAAAAGCCCGCCTATCCTCTTGTTTCTGCCTATGAATATCGCCATCGGCACGGCGAAAATCAGATTTACTGCGGTAACCGCGAGCGCAATCGCTAAAGAGATGAGCACGCTATTCAGTATCAGCCCGACGTCCGCGTTCAGTCCGAGATGCTTCACGAAAAAGAACGATGGAATTATGATGATGAAAATAAGAAAGCCGACCGCGAGCGCCTTCTCATAGGCGGCCTGCCCGCTCAGGAACTTCTCGAAACTCGGGTAGATTTTCCCAATTTTCACGCGCCTCCGCCTCGCCCAGAACTTCGCGAACGTGAGCAGGATGGTCGATGAGACTATCAGGATAAGGCTCAGGCCCACAGCAGACCCCATGTCCCCTGCGTTCTTGTACGCGAGCACGAGCGTGGGTCCTGAATGCACCGCGCCTGCGACCACCATTGTCGCGCCAGTTTCCCCCAGACTTCTCGTGAAGGAAAGGAGCGCGCCAATCATCAGCCCTGCCTGCACGAGCGGCAGCGAAACCGTCCTGAACATCGTGAGCGGGTTCGCGCCCAAACTCCTCGCCGCAATTTCATAATTAATATCCAGTTCGCGCAGCGATGCGGCAACGGTTCGCACTACGTAGGGATATGTTATCGCGACGTGGAGCGCGAGAATCTGCCAGAACCCCGCGCGCACGAGCCCCAATCCCTCCGCGCCCCAGAAAAGCCCCACGGAAAAACCGAGCGCGGACGTGGGCACGATGAGCGGCATGTCCACGAGCGTGTTTATGAACTCCCTTCCCCGAAATTTATGCCGAACAGTGAGCCACGCGACAGGCACGCCGAAAATCACATCTATGAATGTCGCGAGCAATGCAATCTCAAATGACACGAGGAGCGCGTCCTGCATCTGAGGCGAGAATGAAAACTGGGGGGTGCGCGCGATGATGAAAACTGCCGGGAGGAAAATCATCACGAAGAAAAAAAGCACGACCGCGGCGTAAAACGCGCGCACGTTCCACCGACTCTTTGCTAGGCTGTTGAGAAGATTTTCCATACTACTTAGTAACGCGCGATATATTTTTAAATCATAAATTTAACGCCGCTAGCCCCTGAGCGCCTTTGCCGCGAGGCATATTGCGAGTATCCCCAGGAATTTGAAAAGGAACACGAACGCGAAAAATCTTTTCTTCTCGTATTTCTCCAGCCCGAGGAACACTATCGCGAGTTCGTCGGGTACAGGGAGAGCGAGAACCACGCCCGCAATCAGGGGCGAGAGCGAATACAGCAGTTTCGAGCGAATCAGCGGCACGTTTACATCAATGTTGCGTGCGACCGATTTGTTCGGCGAACCGAACAAATGGTCCATTTTTCGCTCAGCGAAAAATTGGAAGTGGACGTGTTTCCCTGCTATGTTGCCGATGTTGCTGAAGAGCGCGAAGTCAGCGAGGAGCGCGCCCAGCGCGCCTATGAGCGCGATGAGGAATGGATTCAGATTTTCCGCCAGCACAGCGAACACGATGACCGCGAGCGGGGTGGTGAGCCCATAACTGTAAAACAGGCCGGCGAGGAGCGCGCCCAGATACTCCAATTCGCCCATCCTCAAAAGCATCCTCTCAAGAAAACCAGACGCGAGCAGCCACGCGCACGCGATAACCACGAACACCGCGAGGTAGAGGTTGTGCATCCTCCACTCGATGGCATTGTGAACCCTGCGCATCTGACCGCCTGAAATTATATGGAAGCACGCTTTTTAATTACTCGCTTTGTTTAATGTAATCATGAAAACCGTCTTGTTCGTGTGCGTGGAGAACGCGCGCCGCAGCCAGATTGCAGAGGGGATTTTCAACTACCTCGCGCGCGAAAAGAAAGTTGACGCGAAGGCGCTCAGCGCGGGAAGCAAGCCTGCTGGAAAAGTTGATGGGCGCGCTGTTGAGGTGATGAAGGAGGTTGGAATCGACATTTCCCGCGCGAAACCGAAGCCTCTCACGCTTGAAATGCTTGAGCGCGCGGATATTGTAATCACGATGGGCTGCGAAGGAGTCTGCCCCGCAACTTCCAAAGCCGTCGAGGAGTGGGGCATCCCAGACCCGCGCGGGAAATCGCTCGAGGAGTACAGGAAGGCGCGCGAGGAGATACGTGCGAGGGTTGAGGGGCTTCTGAAAAGACTGAAATGAAAAAATGTCAGAGACCCATCTGGTTTATATATCTCTTCCATCAAAATATATTACTTATTCTCGGAGGGAACATGGATGAAGTTACAACTTCTCACAACCACAAAATGGGCTGGCCCAGAGCATATCAGAGATGAAAAGTCAGCTAGGGTCACTACCTTCATGAGGAGGCATTTTTACGGGAGTGTCCCGCATCTAGGCGCTGGGATAATCGCGAGAGAGCTTGAAAAACTTGAGGTCAAGTATGACATTAGCGATATAAACGACCCGCGCGCTGTTGAAAAGGGAAAGAAAGCGGACCTCGTCGGTATATCCGGGAAGATGCTCCATGGGGAGAGAATCGTGAAGCTGGCGAACGAGCTTATTAAGAACAACGTTATGGTGATAGCTGGGGGACCAGGGCCATCGCTTTTTCCAGAACGCCTGTTGGAAAGAGCCCCGGGCATAAGCGTCGTGGTCGGTGAGAGCGAGGGGCTTTGGGAGGAGATCATAAACGATGCGGAAACAAACAGGATGAAGCCCATCTACCAGAGGGAGAGGCCCTTAGATCTGCGGCGCGAGTACACTCTTCCTGACAGGAACCTGCCTATGTTCAAGTTTTCATTTAAAAACCCGGCATCCATCACTGCGCCGATTGAATTGGGCAGGGGTTGCCACAATTCAT
>JBFMAP010000069.1:0-5467 GCA_040755655.1 Microcaldota archaeon | reverse complement strand
GGACACGGCGGCGAAGAAAGGGGAATTCCCGAGCGGGGGGAAACTATGCGGGAAAATCCACGATGATGTGAGCGGGGAGACTGGCGCGCCCCTTGTGACAATCGGGTACGGGAGGAGGACCATCTCGATACGCGCGAACCAGCCCGCGCTCGAGCGCGGGTTCAGCGCGAACCTCCTCATCGCGCACATAAAGGACGAACTGAAGAACGCTCTCGAGAGCGGGGGCGGGCACGACGGCGCGGCAAGCGTGAGGCTGAACGAGGGGTTCGGGAGAATCGTGCGCGACGAGATGCTGAAATACATCGGAGAAATTAAAAAATAGACGGCGCACAGCAAAACATTTAAACACCCTTTGACAATCTACTTCTGATGCTCATGCCCCCAGCCGCACACCTGAAGGCGCAGGCCGCAACAGAATACCTGATGCTCATCGGAATACTCCTCATGCTCGCGATTCCGCTGTGGCTCTACATGAACAGCGCGATGGCCTCGACAGGAGCGGAACTGCGCACCACGTACGCGGAGAATTCGGTCTCCGAGATTGTGCGCGCCGCGGACATGGTTTACGTGCAGGGCGCGCCAGCGAAGGCAACAGTTTACGTGAAATTTCCTGAAAACGTGGAGAGCGTTACGATATCCGGGAAGACATTGCTCATGGTCCTGAGCGTGGAGTCCGGCACGACGGACGTCTACGAGACCTCGCTCGCGAACCTGACCGGCTCGCTTTCGACTCACGCAGGCATGCACAAGGTTTCCGTGAGCGCGGTGGACAGCAGCGTGAACATAACCGAGGGATAAATTGCCGCTAGCAAAAGCCCAGAGCGCAATAGAGATAACCGGAATCATCTCAGTTATGCTGGTCGTGCTCGCGCTCTTCACGGTTCTCATGTTCTACCGCGAGGCGTCGCTTGATTTCGACCGCAGGCAGACCGAGGCAAAAAGCCTTTGCGGGACGGTCGCGTCGCAGATAAACATGGCGGTGATCGCAGGCGAGGGATATGTGCGCGAGTTTTATCTCAAGGAGACCTTCTCGTGGGGGGCCGCGTATACCGTGAACACGAGCGAGTATTACGTTTATGTTTACTGGGGGGACGGAGAGAGCGTTATCTGCTCCACGCTCGCGCAAAACGCGACGGGCGCGATCATAAACGGGAGAAATTTGATTAGAAATTCCGGGGGCGTGATAAGTGTCAGTTGAAAAAACCCGCACTCGCGTGCGCACACACGGGGGGCAGCTCTTCACGATTGATTTCATCCTCGGGCTGTCCGTTTTCATTTTCATACTGCTCGCGCTCCTCGCCCTCCAGACCCAGCTCGAGTCACAGGTTGAGAGCGGGAAGGCGAGGACCGAGATGCAGCTTATCGCCCTCAGGATTTCAGACGTGCTCGTGCGCACGAAAGGAACCCCCGCCGACTGGAACGCGAGCAACGTGATTAGGATAGGCCTGTGCGACGAGCCGCGCGCGATTAATGTCACCAGATTTCTCAGGCTCAAGCAGCTCAGTAACGAGACAGCGCGCGCAATCCTCGGCGCAGGCCCGTACAGCCTTCATCTTTCAATTACGGACGCGAACGGAAGCACGCTCACGAGCGGCGTGGCGCGCAGCCCTGTTGCGTATTATTCTGTCGACAGGCAGGAACTCGTGCCGATTCTCAACAACTCCGGCCTCGCGTGGGACTTTTACCTTGGGCGCGAGAGCGGGAGCCTGCCTGCGACAGGGGACGCGCGCTTCTTCTACAGGGGACCGCGCGCCGAGCTCTTCGACAACCTCACGCTGAACCAGACCAACTACAACACCATCATCATGGAGGAGCCTGGGCTCGCGGATTCGGAGGTGAACATCACGCGCCTGAAAAATTTCCTGGACGAGGGCGGAATCCTCATCTATGAGGGCGACGGCAAACTGCTCGAGAATTTCAGCATGGTCTGGCAGAACGCGAGCGCGGGCAGGAACGGGACAGTGAACTCCACAGGATATTTCTTCAGCGCGAGCGCGGGCGCGAACATCACGTTCAGCAGCGCGACAGGCGCGTTCTACGCAAACACGTCGCTCACGGGCGCGGTCTCAAACCTCCGCGTTTATGTTTCAGACAGCAGCAACTCGAGCCTCTGCCTCGCGTGCATGTGGCACTATTCAAACGGGCTCGTCTACTACGCGAGCGACATAAACGGGACGTTCGACGCGACAGGCTCGAATTTCAGCAGCGCGCTCAGCATCGCCGGCCCGAGGCTCGACTACGGCAGCGACCCCTCTGGGCTGTCCAGCGCCGGCGACATTTTGGCGATAAGGCGCGCCTGCGTGCTCGTGGGCGACAAGAACCAGCCGGTTAACCTCAACGTGCTTTTATGGAGATGAAATGAAAATAAAAAAAGGGATTTTCTTCACAATCGATGCGATTCTCGCGCTCCTGATCCTCTTTACAGTAATCAACGCGTTCGCTTTTCTTGACGTTCAGATGGCGTCGCCGAGCATAACGCAGCAATTCCTTCATCTCCAGGCAGAGGACGCTATTGACGTGATGGCAAAACTAACCGTCTGGGACCTCCGCCGCGAGCCCTCAATCCGCGAACTCTATTCGCAGGGAGTTCTCGATGAACTCTATGAAAACAAGACACTGCTCGATATGGTTGGCAGCCTGTGGGCGACGAACACAACGGAAAACTTCTCCCGCGCAGGAGGAGTTGTCTCGCAGGTGATGGATCCATTCATCGCGAGCAGGAACTGGTCCTTCATAGTTGCTAATGACACCCTCTACAACACAACAACCTACTCGGCAGAAAGCGCGTACATAAGCAGCATAAGCAGGCGTATCGCCTCTGGGTTCATGAAGAGCGCGCCGAGCACAGGGTATGCTGCGCGCGCGTTTATAGAAAGTATCGCAGGAAAAAACACCGCTGCGTATATTTTCATGGGCGGTTTCATAGGGCAGGGAAACCTCTCGTTTATAATGCGCGACCTGCCAGGCGATGCCAACGTGAGCGAGATCTTTATGGAGCTTAGCGCAGGAGACAACTTCACCCTTTACGTTAATGGATATGCGTGCGGGAACTTCACAAGGTCGCAGGTCGCTTTTTCTGTCAACAACTGGAGCATCACGGACACCGCGTGCCTGAGCCAACTGATAAAAGGCGGAAACAATTTGTTTGAGATTATTTTCAACGGCTCTGACACAGGCAAGCACTATTTTGGAGGGGGCTATATCCAAGTGATTTACAGCACTGACACGTTCGCAACCGCGCCCAGCGGAAACGTGGCTTACTATTACTTTCCAGGAATAGTGGGCGCGATAAACCTTTACGACTCCTTTTTCATTGACGGCAACATAACGAACATGAGCGTTTATCTGCACTATACGAGTAACGTCGATACCTTCCTAAACCTTGCGAACGCCACGATATGGGAAACCTACAACGAGACAGGAAGCATGTACGCGCAGACAATCACAGGAGACCAGATCCTCACCGCGCTAAACGCGAGCGGACTTTCATTTTCTGCAATATCAAACACGACGGTGCCAATCCGCATGGGGCACCAAGCGACCAATTTCACGAATGGGACAGGCGCGGTTGATGTTGTTCTCACAACATCTGTTTCGCAGAGCATGGGCACGTGCGACATAAGAAACGGCACCTCGCTCTCCTGCTCCTCCAGCGGTAACATCACGCGCCTCACGGCCGCGAAGGCGATAGATAACATATTCATCGACTGGATTCTGAACGCGAGCGGGAACAGAATAGCTGGCTTCGGTTACCACCAAACAATCTCAGCGGATGACAAGTACACGCTCACGAGCAACGCGACAACAGCGCACGCGAAGACGGACAGCCTGAACCTCCGCCAGTCCGGACGGTGCTACACCTGCGCAATAGATGAGGCGCGGAAGATGCTAATCCCTGTTTCGCAGGGAGGAACTCCTCCAGGAAGCGACTACAGTAAGGTGCGCGCGATACTGCTGATGGGCGACGGTCAGGCGGACACGTGCGTGAAGGAACTCCCCGAATACCAAAGCAATTGTGGGCAGACGCCGGCAAAGAAGCAGGCAATAGAGCACGCGTGCAATGTGACCCTGCCCCCTTACAGCGTTGGCGGCAACAACCTGACGATATACACTGTCGGCTTCGGGCCAAGCGCGGACAACGACACGCTCGAGAAAATTGCGAACTGCACAGGCGGAAAATTCTACCACAGCGAAAACTACTCTGAGCTTCTCGAGATATACCAAGATATATCCGAGGAGATTAAGCACACAGTAACCTACATCGCGCAGAGCGTTTATGTCTCTGATGCGAACGCGACGCTTTACAATGATTCGTACGTACGATTCGAGTACCAGCCGCGCGTTGTCAGCGTGGGATATCGCGAAGTTGAGATATCCGTCAAATCTCCGCAGTTTGGTGGATGCGACGGGCAGGTTTTCATACCTTGGCAGGAGAACGTAACGGATGTCAAGGTCACGTCGTACTCTGCGAACTACTGGACCGACCTTCTTCTCGTGAACAACAGCGCTACTTCGGGTTGGCGCACCGTCTATAACCTCTCCGTTTATAACCGCGATTACATCCCCCTCGGGGATCCTTACATCGTGCAGTTCTCCTCGGAATTAATAAAAACCAACGAAACAAATTATGTCCGGATCGGTCTTGGGGTGAACGCGACCAACTCAAGCACTTCCTGCGCGACGCAGGACAGGATGATATACAAAGCGCTCATTTCCGCGTCCGTTCCCTACTCCAGCGTTTTCCCAAACCGCGGCGGCCACAACGTGAGCGTTTATATCGACACAGACCATGATGGCGTTGCCGACAGATACGTATATGTCGCGATAGGCGCGGGCCTTCCTGGCTTTGACCCAACCCCGGTTAATGTCACAGAACTCGACCCTGCGAACAACGCGCTCGACGACGCGCTGCTAAGGTTGCTCGCACAGCTTAATTACGTGGTGATTCCGCCAGACAACTCTGCTCTTCCAGGCAGCATCGACAATCCGATAGACCTTGAGATAACGGAGCAGGTGAGGATTGACACCTCGCTCGCGGTTTCGGTTCCGTTCCTGTGGGGTCCAACCGACATGAGCGTAATGGTTTGGGCGTGAAACAGAAATTTTATTAATGGCTTAATCCCAATGGTGTTGGTGTTTGAGATGCAGATGACAGGACTATTCTTCTCGATGATGACGATCGCGCTCGTCACCGTCCTGCTTCTGTACACGTACAACTATCTCGACGCGCTTGCAGAGCAGGGAAGGGAGAGCGCGATAACCGTGCGCGCGATCGAGCTCGGCAACTTCGCGGATTCCATCAGCCTGGATTTCCCGCGCGTGCTCGAGATAAGCGCGAAGAGGTCCCTGTACGCGGCGATTGACTACATAGACACGAACGGCGTCCCGCTCGACGACGCGCATCTCCGGCTCGTCGAACTCATAAAAAACGGGACGCTATACGGAAGCGAGCCCAACCTCACCTCAG
>JBFMAP010000068.1:0-5487 GCA_040755655.1 Microcaldota archaeon | reverse complement strand
GGCTTGGAAAAGATAGATTTATATCCGTCCAGGTGCTCATTTAAAGCACATAAGATTCTGTCCTCCATAGTGGTCGCCTCCTACGACATTATGGAGGCGGATCTTAAAAAACGCAAAACTTAAGTAAAGAGATAGTAAAAAGTGAGCAGTATCTGGTGCCGTATGTGGAATATGGTGTGCCTGTGATGATGTTGAACTTCAAGGTTGAAGCAGAAGCGCCTGTTTTCTGGAATGCTCTACGCGATAAGATTGGAGTTGTACCGAATTTGTCTTTTAGCGCTTCAACTAAGGACTTCGAACTTTCTTTTGGGGAGAAGGCTGGCGTACAATACATCGAAGGCGAGTACACGTTAAAAATAAAAAAAGCAGAGGTTACGTTTTTTGCAAGCGAGCAAAGGCCAAAGGGGTTAAAACTAGAGCCGTACAAGACAATCGGTACCAATCTTACACTCAAATTTTAGTGGTTGATTTTTGTCACTGTATCGGCCTGCACCTGTGCGCGATGATGTCGCAGGACTTGCTCGGGCAGTCCTCATTTTTTGAGCAGAGCAGCCGCACGCACTTGTACTGTGTTGGGCTTCCTGGCACGAGGTCGCACATCTCGCTTATCGAGCAGTCAAGGTTCGAGCCGCAGTATCCGAACCTCGTCCTGCACGCGTGCGCGGCCACGTCGCACACCTGCCAGACGTTGCAGTCCGCGTCGGAATTGCACTTTCCGCTTTTCGTCTTGCAGAGGTGCGTGCCTGTGTCGCAGTACTCCCAGCTCCCGCAGTCCTTGTAAGTGTCGCAGTAGCCCTTTCTCGCCTGGCATAAATGGGAAGTGGGGTTGCACAACTGCCAGCTCCAGCACGAGGTGGCGTCGTTGCAATAGTTCGGGCGGAGGTCGCACCTGTGGTTGGTGAGGTTGCACGCGAGCCAGGCCTCCTTGCAGTCCAGGTCGCTGTCGCAGAAGCCCGCGCGCACAGCGCAGTAGTGCGTCTTAACGTTGCACGTCTTCCAGGGCTGGCACGCGGTGTCGTCGTTGCACCTTCCTGCATTTGGATAACATTTTCGCGAAGCGGTGTCGCAGAGCTCCCAACTCTGGCAGTCGTAATCAGTGACGCATCTCCCTTGCTGCGGCCCGCACCGGTGGTACTGCAGGTTGCACTTCTGCCACGTCTGGTCGCAGAGCGCGTCCGAGTCGCAGTAGCCGAGTTTCAGGACGCACCTGTTCACCGCCGTGTCGCACACGCGCCAGTCCCCGCAGTCCGAGTCCTGCGCGCACATCCCCTCGCGGTAAACGCACACATGGGACGCGTTGCAGAACTTCAGACTCACGTTCCCGCACTCGCCATCTGTCGCGCAGAACCCCGCGCGCACTATGCAATTTCCTTTCGAGACGTTGCACGTCTGCCAGAATGCGCAGTCTTTATCTGATTTGCACGTCTTGGCGCCTGTGCCCATGCAGCCGGATAGGGATAGAAATGAGAGAATTAAGAACAGCAGATTCCAACTCGTTGCCCGCATATTCATCTGGCGTATTTATGTTTCCGGGATATAAAAAGGTATTGTTTTTATACTGGCGCGCGCATAATATATAGCGCCAATGAGGACATGAACAACCGATGAAGCCGCGAGGCTCGTGATTTCGTCAACAGCGTCTGAGGCGCACTGTGTATTTCTAAATTTCTTCCTCGCTCTCCTCCTCATCCTCGCTCTTCCAGCGCGCATACATGTCAGGCTTGCGCGGGCGGTGCGTCGACATGAAGAGAACGTAGACGAAGAGCGCGGAAAAGAGGAACACCGCGCCGAGCACGAAAACGACCATCTCAAGCGATTTGCCTGCTGCCGCGCCCTTTCCGAAAAGAAGGTAACTGGTCGCGCTGCCTCCACCAGTAGCCTCGCTGGTGTTTATGTTATGGTCCACGAGCAGGCCTATTCCGAACAGGAGCGCGGCGAGCGCGAGAAACACCGCGAATAAACCCAGGTAGAGAATCCGTTCCAAACTCCCACCACATGTTGTTTTTGGGCGTTAGTATTTATATGCTTAAACTAGCGCCGTGGTTAATGTAGAGCGAGAGGAGGACGAGCGCGAGCCAGAGCGCAACCCCGAAAAACATCTGCCCATCCTTGAAAACCTTTTCCGGGCTGCGCGTTATCGGGCTTCGCGAGTACAGCAGGTACGTGTACCTGAAAACGAGAAACGCCGCTATGGGGATGGTCGCCATCATTATGTAGTCGTCGTGCGAGGTCGAGAGGAAGGAGTAGTTGCTGTAGGAGAGAAGGAGCATCGCCATGGAGGCGACGACCACATTGCCGAGGAGTTCCGGCGTGTAGTATTTGAAAACTTGCTTGTACTTCCACGCCTCCTTGCCGAGGAGAAGCAGGTCGCCCAGCCTCTTGGAAGCCGAGATGAAGAGCGCGAGCAGGAAGCTGCACAGCACGAGCCAGGGCGAGAAAACAACATTGATGGCGAGCGCGCCGGAGATGGCGCGGATGACGAAGTTCGTAGAAACAAAAACGATGTCCGCGAAAACTATGTTTTTCGCGCGGAAGGAGTAAATCTGCGTTAGGGTGAAGAAGAGGAGTATCGCCGCGAAGAAGGCGAGGCTGACCGAGTACGCGAGCGCGAGGGATGCGATGAGCAGGATGAGCGCGAAAAAATACGCCTCGCCGGCTTTTATCTTTCCTGAAGGAAGCGGGCGGTTTTTCTTCTCTGGGTGCCTGGCGTCGTTTTTCATGTCGAGGATGTCGTTTATAGCGTAGTTCGCGCTCGAGGCGAGGCAGAGCGAGGCAAACCCGAGCGCTAGCTGGGCATAAAGCGCCGAGTTTGCCAGGTTTTTGGAGAAGATGAACGCGGTAAAGAAAATCAGATTCTTGTACCATTGCTGCGGCCGCATAAGTTGTATGAACGCGGATAGGCGTGCCATATTTTTAATACGCGGATTAATAATATAAACCTTCATAGCGCATTAACTTTTGATTATTCGCCGAGTGGTTTTATGAAAGTGGAAAGCGAGGAGTTGAGGTACGACCAGTTCATGGAAAAGGTGGCGAAGAAGCTCGCGTTCACGCACAAGAAATCCGAGCGCGAGCAGGTCGTGATAAAGGCGATTGACGAGGTTTATCCTGGCCTCTCGATGGAGGAGAAGGTGGACAGGATGCAGCGGTTCCTGTCGTATGACGTTGTTGATGAATATATGAACGACCCGGCGACCGAGGATATTATGATAAACGGGGTCGGGCCGATTTTCGTTTTCAACTCGAAGGAGGGGATGATAAAGACGGGCAGGAGGTTCAGGAGCGAGGAGGAG
Source organism: Microcaldota archaeon (assembly GCA_040755655.1). Classification (GTDB taxonomy): domain Archaea; phylum Micrarchaeota; class Micrarchaeia; order Burarchaeales; family JBFMAP01; genus JBFMAP01. The sequence continues at coordinate 2,194 of JBFMAP010000068.1, read as the reverse complement.
CTCGACCGCTTCATCTCAAAACTTCTCCTGTTCTCGGACAGGCCCACGCAGGACAGGGAGCCGATAATGAACCTGCACCTGCCAGAGGGCGGGCGGGTCAACATAGCGCAGTCCCCTTTCGGGCACCAGATAACGATAAGGAAGTTCAGGCAGAAGCCTATGAGCGTCATAAACCTCATCGAGTTGGGGACGCTGGATTTCGAACTAGCGGCGCAGTTCTGGCTATATTCCGAGGGGCTTTCGGTGAAGCCGGCGAACATCCTTATTGGCGGGATGCCGAGCTCAGGAAAGACCACGCTGCTGAACGCGCTCTTCAGTTTCTTCCGGCCCAATGAGCGCGTGATAGTGATTGAGGACACGATGGAACTGAACACATCGCAGAACGAGAACTGCGCGCGCCTCGAGGCGACAGGCGACCTCACCCTCGGGGAGCTGGTGAAAAACTCGCTGAGGATGCGGCCCGATAGAATTGTTATCGGCGAGGTGAGGGGGAACGAAGCGAACGATTTGATGACCGCGATGAACATCGGGAAAATCGGGATGGGAACTATTCACGCGAGCAATGCGCGCGAACTCGTGATGAGGCTCGAGAACACGCCCATGAACGTGCCGAGCGAGGTGATTCCTCTCATCGACGTTTTCATAATAGTGAAGAGGTACTACATAAACAACAGGATGTTCCGCGTCGTTTCGCAGGTGAGCGAGACGGGCGGCGTGGAGAAGAAGGTGCTTCTTTCGGATTTGTGCGTGTATGATTTGAAAACCGGGAAGATGTCCGAAATTCACCCGAGCGTGATATACCGCGACCGGCTCTCGCAGGCCGCAGGGGTGACGCCGAAGGAGATAATGGACGAAATCACGCTGAGGACAGAGGTGCTGAAGGCGCTCGCGAAAAAGAACATAAAAACGATAGAGGACATCTCCGCGTTCTGCGCGCACTACTACGACAACCCGAACGAGGCGCTCGAGGAAATCAAGTTCAGGGACTAGTTTTTATGGGCTGATGAACTTCGTGGGGTCGTTCAGGAACTCGAACGCGCGCGGGTTCCTCAGAAACGCGTCGAGGATGTTCGCTGCCGCGAGTTTCCTTTTCGGCGCGGGCAGCGTTTTTAATTCTGGAAGCGTCGTGCCGTAGTTCTCATTTTTCACAATTCTGCCATCAGCGAGTTCGAAGTACGCCGCGCCCCTCATTTTCTCGTAGGGCTCGTAAAGGGATTTGAGTTTGCTCGAGACCAGGTTCGCCATAGCGAGCGGCTCGGCTCCTGCGTTTATTGTAACGTGCCCATAGTTCGGGGGGATGAGAACGACGTCGCCCTTTTTCGCGTCCAGCATGACGGCATCCGCAACTTTCCCGCCCTCGAGTTTCTGCAGGAGGTAGTGCGCGCGGCCGCTTAGCACCTCGTAAATTTCCGTGTAGGACAGGCCTGCGCGCGCAACAGAGTGGTAATGTCCGAGCGTCTTGTTGAATTCGGCGCCGAGCTTCAGGGGGAGCAGTACCGTTATGTCGTATCGAACGTCGAACTTCCGCGCATCGGGCGAGAGGTCGCGGTACATGAAATAGAGGCTCGTTTTTTTGTCAGCAGAGGAGAGGAAATTCGAATCGTACAGCACCGCGCGCATATCGCCGAGTCTGCGCGCCTCCCAGGAAAGTTTCCGTCCGTTCATGAACACGTCCGCGCCCCTGAGGGCGAGGTTGAGAGGTTGCGTGTTCAAAGGTGTCGCGCTCATAAAACCAACTGCCGCCAGCCCGCTTATTTTTCGAGAAAACTCAGCCCTACGCCCGCCATAATCGCGCTTATGCCTGCCCCGAGCATCATCCCGTCAGGCAGAATGGGCGTGACGCCTCCGAAAAAAGCCTTCCCCACCGACATCGCAACCATCGCCGCGCCTGCAAGCATCGAGCCCGTCGAAAGCCAGCCCATGGAAACACGAAAATAGATTGTGGCGCGCGCATATTTAAAACTACTGCTGCACCACAGCGTAGGAGAGTATTCTTCTCCCGAGCACCTGCGCGTCTATGTCGACCGGAACCGAGGTTTCCTGCAGCAACTCCGGCCCCAACTGCGCGTACAAACCTGGAACGTACATCGTGGCGCGCGTGTTTTGCACTGAATAGGTCCTGTTGGACTCGTCGGTTATAGTTTCGTTGATTTTCACGACCGCGCCAGCGTACAGATCAAGGCTCGGCTGGTTC
>JBFMAP010000067.1:0-5498 GCA_040755655.1 Microcaldota archaeon | reverse complement strand
GGATGGCTCGCAGGCTTGAATCTAAAACCGTATAAACCTCACTTCTATTTTTCTTGCAGTTATGCTTATCTCCGCGCCCTTTCCCTCGCTCGCTGGCGCGACCTTCACTATTTTTGTTTTTCCAATTTCCACCTCGCCCTCATGCTCGTGGATGTGGCCGCATAAGTTGAGAAGGGGCTGGCGTTCGTCAATTATTTTTCGTATTGATTTGCTACCCACGTGCGCTCCTCCCCCAACCAAATCAAAAGGGGTATCGAAAGGGGGCGCGTGCGTAACGAGGATAGTATTCGCGTCTATGTTGAGCGCGCTCAGCGCGCTGTAGATTTCATCCTCGGTAAACTCGCGCGGGGTGCCGAAAGGAGTCGGGTTGCTTCCTCCAAAACCGACGAAATTGAATCTACCCGCTTCGACGCGGCGCGCGTGCAAACTTACTCCTCTCGTCTCGATGAGTTGCGCCACGTCATCGGGGTCCATGTTGCCCCTGAGCGCGAGCGTGTTTTTTGGAAGAAGTGATAGGAAAGAGTCCGCGAAAGAGGGCGGACCCTTGTGCGTGATGTCCCCGAGAACGAGTATGTAGTCGTATTTCTTTTTGAGAACCGGCGTGATTTTCTCGAGGACGATTTCCTCCCCGTGCATGTCCGTGAGCGCGAGCAGGCGCATCTCATCACCTCAAACTCTCTGCGCGGGCGCGGTTTGCGCGGACTCGCGGATGTTTTTAACGCGCGCCTCAAACTTCTCCTTCAATTCTTTTGCGATGAAGTGCTTCGAATAGGCGTCCGCCTTTACTGCGATGGTGATTTTTGTCGCCAGCGCGCGCGCAATCTTGCCCCTCTGCTTCTTGGGCGCATTGCCTATGTATGGATGCTGGAAAATGACGCCGTGCTTCGGGGGGCGCGTGTGGCTTCTCAAATGCTTGAAGAGCGCCTTCTCGGCGCCGAGCACTTGTATGGTGCTCGCAGGAAGTACCGCGAGCCTCGCGAGCCCGCCTGCCTTGGAGATGAGGCGCGCGGCGAGCGCGGGTTCGACCAAGTAGGAGAGGTTCGGGCACACCTCGCGCGCAAGCGTCGCCTGGTACGCATCAAGTTTTTCGCGCAGTTTGTAGAGTTGAATGATGCCGTTCGCGAGCAGTTTTATCTCGTCAACGTCCGCAGGGGTGAGGTCAGCGCCTATGCTGCTGCCTGCCTTCGAGGCTATCTCGCGCGCCTTCTGCTCGCCGATTATTTTCTTCAGTTCGTCGAGGTCCGGGTTCTTCTTGTCAAGGTTGAGCACGAGTTCGCAGTATTTCAGGGGCTCGCCCACGCTGAGTTCTGGAAAATGGACCCCGTACCACTCGCGCAGCCTCTCGAAGAGAAGGTTCGCGGCCTTGTCTGTCTCGGTTATCGCGCCCACGGTCTGAATTAGCAGTTTGTCCCTCTTGAAGTAAGCCTCGCGCACGCCTCCTTTTGCGCGCGCAATGAGTTCCTCCCTGCTGGCCCTTTCGAATGTCATGTTTTCACCGAGAGATATTGATGCATCAATTTATTTAAATTGATGGTGAAACTATCTCGTGCGTGATGATTGAGATGAATCCTGCGCCGCTTCACGAGAGGCTGTACGAAATCGCGCTCAAGCGCGGCTTTCTCATCCCATCGAACGAGCTCTACGGCTCGGTCGGAGGGTTCTTTGACTACGGGCCGGTGGGATGCCTCATCAAGAGGAAGATAGAGAACTCGTGGCGCGATTTCTTCCTCAAGCGCGAGGGGTTTTTCGAGGTGGAGACCTCCACCATTCTGCCCGAGGTCGTGCTGCGCGCATCCGGCCACATTAAGCATTTCGCTGACCCGCTCGTGGAGTGCGAGGGCTGCGGAAGGAGGTTCCGCGCTGACACGCTGATTAAGGAGAAAACAGGAAAAGATGCGGAAGGCGCGAAACCAGAGGACCTAAACAAGCTCATAAAGGAAAATAAAATCACGTGCCCAGAATGCGGCAAGAATTTGAGCGGGGTCGCGCCTTTCAATTTGATGTTCAAGACCAGCATCGGCGTGGGGAATGAGAACACCGCATACACGCGGCCAGAGACCGCGCAGGGGATTTTCATGGATTTTGCGCGCGTTTTCAGGAGTTTCGGCTCGAAACTTCCAATCGGGATAGGGCAGATTGGAAAATCCTACAGGAATGAGATTTCACCGCGAAACGTGCTGATGAGGATGCGCGAGTTCAGTCAGATGGAGATTGAATATTTCTTCAACCCGAAAAGCACGAGAATGGGCAGGTTCGACGAGGTAAAAAATCAGAAAATAAGAATCTACACGCGGGAAGAGCAGGTCGCGCGCAGCGAGAACGCGAGCGAACTCACCGCAGGCGAGGCAGTGGAGAGGGGCATCGTTCCTAATGAAATTCTCGCGTATTTCATTGCGCGCGAAACCCAATTTTACCAGATGATGGGCATCCCGTACAACAACCTTAGATTCAGGCACCTTCTTCCAGAGGAAACCCCGCACTATTCCGGGGGGAATTTTGATTTGGAGGTTCACACTTCTTTTGGCTGGATTGAAACAATAGGTAATGCGTACCGCACTGATTACGATTTGCGCAGCCACGCTGAGACGAGCAAACAGGATTTGTCTGTTTTTCTCGAGGAGGAGAAGGCGAAAATCCTCCCGCACGTGGTCGAGCCTAGTTTCGGGGTTGACCGCCTTTTCTGGTGTATGCTTGAAAGTTGCTATAGGAAGGAGGGAGGCGCTGAGGGAAGAAGTTGGGAATGGTTTGATTTCCCTGCGGGAATCGCGCCATTCGAGTGCGGCGTATTTCCTCTGATGAAAAAGGACGGGCTCGCGGAAAAGGCGCGCGCGCTCGCGGATAAGTTGCGCGCTGAAGGGTTCGATGTTATTTACGATGAGAGCGGGAGCATAGGGAAGAGGTATGCGCGCGCGGACGAGATTGGAGTTCCCTACTGCATAACCATCGATTACGACAGCCTGAAAAATGAGGACGCGACCATCAGGTTCCGCAACGACGGGAAGCAGGCGCGCGCCCCTCTCGCGGAATTGGGGGATAGGCTGCGCGCGCACGTGAAAGAAAATAAAACTAGAATGTGATTATCAGCCGATGTAGGCGGCACCTGTGTGATACGCGAACAACTCTTGCGCTGCTCTAAGTCCAGGCCAAACTTTCACTAGGTTTTGCAAAGACCTGAGAAAAAATTCGTCTTCGATTATTGGGACTCCAAACTCGTTGTTCATTTTGCGCGAGGCCATTTCCAGTGCCGCGCTCGTTTTTTGTGGGTATTCATTCATGAGATAAATTAATATTTTTTTGAACAATTCGTATGACTCATACGACATTGGGTTGTAAGACGCCTCGTTGAGGACTATAAGAGCCCATTTTTTTGTTTCCTCGGCTTCATTATTTTTTATAGCAGAGAAGAGTTCTTGCATTTGGTCTACGTGGTATGAAACCTTGCTTGCAAGCTCGTACACCTTTTTCTCTTTTCCATGCCATTCTGTCTCAGGTCCCAATAGAGTAGATAATTCGACCATAAGGCTCAGATTTGATTTTTTTGGTTCGGTCTTGGGTAGCGACAGAATAGGAACAACGGTTGGGTTAACCTCGCTTTTTTTACCTTTTTTGTTATTAGGTCCTTTGTCACGAGCTAGATCCGAGAATTGAAATGTTGACATTCCTTAAACACCTCCCACTTTTTCCTGCATAGTTCCAACAAAAGATATTTAAAGGGTTTGCGACCTGAAACGAATAAAATGGTCGGAAAATGACCGAAAATGGTTAGAGGCGAAGCCTGGGCGTCCGGGCGTCGTCAGGGAAGCTGCCGGCCGAACTCAGCCGCTTTTCCGCCCACACCGCTCATCTTGTCGTACATCCCTTTCGCATGCGGACTGCCGGCTTTCTTGAGCAACAGATACGCGTCAGTGAAATCCATCTCTGCTTTTCGGTATGAAATGCGCGCTTCGTCGAACTTTAGCTCCTTTTTGCATTTCAACGCCTTTTGCTCTGCCCTTTCTGCGCGATTCTTGCATTTGAGCGCCTCGCGCAGTAAACTGAAGGTGTGTTGTTTGCCGTGCAGCAAATCAAAAATAGAGGTATTGCTTTTTCCTTTGGGCGATGATAGTTGCTGCATCATCCGTGACACCCGGTATTTCTCCGCTTACTTCCGGCAAAAGATATTTAAAGAACTTGCGACCCAAGATGAACGGAAATGGTCGGAATTTAACCTGAATCGGTTAGTCGGTATTACTGAGGTGGGCGGGATGGAAAAACACGTCGACAAGCGTTCGGTGGCGCAGAGGGTTTTCGACGCGCTTGATTCGGACCCGTACGCGCGCCAGTCGATAAAACTGGGCATCGCGAACATAACCGCGGTCGCGGAGAGGATAAGGGGCGAGCACGCGCCGCACGCGAGCATCGAGGCTGTCCGCACGGCGATACGCAGGTATATCGAGGGAATCGATTATTATGAATACGAGCATGTGCGCGACCTCAAGAAACTTTTCAGGAAAGCGAAACTCACGCTCAAGAACGACATCGCCGTGCTCAGGCTTCATCCCTCCGCGCTCCTCAACCTCGAGAGGATTTCAAAAGTTCTCGGGAAGGATTTCTCGATGATAAGTTCGCAGAACGCGGTCACGCTCATAATCGACCAGGCGCGCGTTGAGGAGGCGGTGGAGGCGATAGGGAAGCCCCACATCTCGCACATAGGGAAGAACTTCCACGCGATAATGATAACCTCCCCGCAGGAGGTCGAAGAGGTGCCAGGCTGGGTGGCGTTCATCGCCGAACTGCTCGCGCGCAACGAAATCAACATCCGCGAGTATTACTCCTGCTACATGGACACCGTGTTCGTGCTCGGGAAGGAGGACGCGCTGCGCGCGTACGCGCTGATGGAGAAGGCGCTGAAGGGATGAACGAAATAATTTAAGCGAGCACGCGAAAATTGATAAGATTATTAATTTTTTGTTATAAAATAGCAACTAAGAGAAATCGATTGCACGAGAGGATACTATGGGAGTTGGAGGAAGTAAGCAAAAGACATCATCCAAAGGTAGTAAACTAACTCCGGAAGAAATGCTCCGCGCTTTGGATCCTAGAAAGTACGGGGATCCGATGGTGCAGGAGTTAGCAGCGATGATAGCTACAGATGTATATGGGGATGCGAAACGTTTGGAGTGTTTGGAAGAGCTTAAGACAAGGGGGCTTGGGTTATTTGAAAAAGCAAAGGCCCATCTCGAAGCCGCGAAGGTAGCGTTTGCGAACGGGGAGCCTTCGAAAGTTTCTAGGGAATACCGGGATGCAGTTGAAACTTTTGCATATCTAGCCAACAAGTGTTCGGATGCGGGATATGACGATTTAGCGGATAAGTTGCGAAGTATGGCAATTCAAACTGGACTTTAAAAAATTGACCTAACTTTTTTTGCGGATTTTTGCGCTCATGACGAGGTTTAGCGCTTTTTCTGCTCCCTATTTGTTCTACATAACTTTATAATTTAATTTAAGAGATAGATTTA
>JBFMAP010000066.1:0-5505 GCA_040755655.1 Microcaldota archaeon | reverse complement strand
CATAACCGTTCCTCCACTGATTTCGCCCATCTTTCTCGTCGCGCCTTTGCTGTTCGCGAGAACCAAATCGAAAGCCTCCCCGATAACTTTGAATTTAATTTTCTCTAAGGGATGGACGCAATACTCTTCTTTTTCCATTTTACGCGGGTCATAACCCGTTATCTGAAACCCATTTTTTTCGAGCTGTTTGTTCAACTCCCTCACACACTCAACAAAATCTTCCGGAAATTTTCTTGCCTCGAGATAGTCCTCGAGCATCTCGCCCCTTCTCCTGACTTTTTCAGATATTTTTAGATCGGTGCTAAACTCCTCCACAAGCGTATTTTTACCCATTCCCGCGATGTTTGGACTTACGAGCTTGAGCATTTCATTATGGGTCTCATCAAGAAATTCCACAGTTTTTTTCGCTGAGTTGACGTCCATCACGCCCAAGACTTTCAAGTCCTGATGCCTTTTGCGCGCGCTCTTTGCAAGTTCAAGGCCCTTTCGCGCCCAGATGTCGCATTTGTTCAACTTGAGCCTTTCCTCGAGTATGCGCGCGAGCCCCCCTATCTTTTTCATTAACACATCCGCGCGCGACTTTATGCCGCCGAGCGGGTCGTGGTTTTGCATGTTCATACCTACACCTTGGGCTCGTCAGAATCAGTGTTATATTATGCCCTTTCCGGTATTTAAACCCCCACGCTCGCCATTTCCTTTGCCTTCCTCCTCTCGAATATTCTCTCAGCCTCTGCAACAAGCATTTTGGCTATCTCCTCGCTTCCCTCATTCGCGTGGTGCCCCCTTATGCCGTATATCTCGTACGCTTTACTCCAGCTTGGGGGTAGCCTTAGTAACACCACGTCGACCTTTTTTATCGGACCTTTTACCTTCATCTCCCTAGGAAACTGCTCCCCAGGCCTCATCGTGAACTTGTAATTTTTCGTTCTCAGCACGACAAGATAAGCGTCGCCTCCCAACTCCCTGCGCCTGCCGAACGCGTACGCCATTGCCCAGTCTGCATCCCCTGTAAACGATATTCCGTTCGTCCTGATTTTCTCCCCCTTAACTAGAGCAGGAGCGCCCAAAACGATGCCCCTGAAAAGGTATTTCTGCGAGAGAAGTTCGAACAGCGCTTCCCTGAGCGAGGCCAGGAGCTAGATGTCTTCGCATATCCCGCCAGCATCCTGATTCATGTCGAGTTGCGGCTGCACTTTTTCCAAATCCTTTTCCTCCCACAGCAGCAGTTGCGGGGATTTCATCACGTCCTCTGCAGTGAAGCCACGGATACTGAGAGGGCCGTCCCCAAGTTTTTTCTCTATCTCGCCGGCGTCCATTTCGATCCCGTTTTTCTTTAGCTTTCGCTGGATGTCTTTTGCGATATCCCAGTCCGCGTTCTTTATTTTGAGCGGCTGCAGGGATCTAGGAACCTCACCTTTTCTTCTGTGCACTGCTATGTTTTCCATGGTTAAATTATGCGCGCAGAAGTTAATAAAAACAGCGGTTCAGGGCGCGGATTGGGGCGCTCGTTTTATGCCCTCGGGGAGCAGAATGTCCTTATCGAAATCCTTCTGCGTTCCTGCGCAAAGTTCAGGCTGGCCCCCGTTCCTTTTAATATACACGTAAAGCGGCGGCGCTGCCTCTGGATTCTTCAGGACGGAACTCGTGATGATTGACATCGCCTCAAGCCCGTCCACGCCTATCAACGCCCTGAACCCATAAAATCCATCAATTCCGTCTATCCTTCTGCTTATTTCCTTTATTTTCTCTTCGCCAGCGATTCCGCTCCCCATCCTGATCACGTTCGTTTTTGCGGCGGCGCGCGCCTCGTCAGTGTTCAAGTCGAAAAGTAGCGAGTCGTAACTTATCCTGAGTTCAAAATGCTCCTTTTGCGCGATAACCGCCTCCAAATCGCACAACGCGGTTGCCGCATAAGGCGGAATTTTCTGGTAGGCGAAGACGCTTCCAACCTCCTTCTTGAACCCCCGGCCGTTGGTGATAAAAATCGGCGCGTACACGCCCAGGGTAATCATCACCCCGCTCGGAGGGGAATTTATGGAGGCGAATTTGCCTGCAACCAGATACAAACCGTTCTTGAAAAGCTCTATCGAAAGCCTGACAACCTCGTTTACCAGCCTCTGGTTTCCATGGAGCCTCAAAAAGTCAGTCAGGCGCCTGTTTCCTTCCATAAGCTCGTTCTTCGGCATGATGACGTCGGTGCATTTCCCCTCGGCAACCACAGAGGTTATCTCTTTTCGCTTGCCCACCGTATGGGTGTTAGCGCCATTTCTTCTCAGTGGCAGCTGGGCCTGCCCGTTCATCATGATTATACTGCGCGTTTCTTATTTAAACCACTTCCGCTTCACTTCGGAGCGCGCACCCGAATATTCCCATAGGAATAAATTATTCCTTTCAGGAATAAATCACCGACGCGACATAATTTAATAAACCTGCCAAGACAAATTAAAACTCACACGAAAAACTTGCGAGAGGTTTTCCTATGGCTCGAAACATCGTTATTGAAAAACTGGACGGCACGCCGATAGAGAAGAGGCGCGTGGAAATTGTTGAGAGGAAGGGGAAAGGACACCCGGACACGCTCGTCGACGGGATAATGGAGGGAGTGAGTTGCGCGCTCTGCAAGGAGTATATCCGCGAGTTCGGGAAAATCCTCCATCACAACGTGGACAAGGGGCTGATTTGCGGGGGCGCGACGAACGTGTGCTTCGGCGGCGGGGAGTTCATAAATCCCTTGTACATAGTGCTGAACGGAAGGGCCATTTCCGAAGCGAAGGGAAAGAAAATTCCAGTCTCTACGCTCGCGCTAAAAGCCGCAAAGGAACATCTGAAAAAGAACACGCGCTTCCTGAATTTAGAAGAAGATGTGGAGTTCGACGCGCGCATCTCGACCGGCTCGCCGGACCTCGAGGACGTTTTCGCGCGCACGCACAAAATCCCGCTCGCTAACGATACTTCTTTCGGGGTGGGTTTCGCGCCCCTGAGCGCGACCGAGAGGCTGGCGCTCGAGACGGAGAAGATGCTCAACTCGCCGGAGTGCAAGGAGAAAATGCCGTACGTTGGCGAGGACATAAAGGTCATGGCGCTGCGCGAGAACAGCGCAATAAAATTGACAGTTGCGGTCGCGTTCGTCTCGAGGTTCGTGCGCGACTTGGACGATTACATAAAGAAGAAGGAGCACGTGCGCATCGAGGTTCAGAAACTCGCCGAGAAGCTCACGCACCACGACGTGGAGGTTCACGTGAACACCGCTGACGACTACAAGAGGAACTCAGTTTACATCACGCTTACAGGGCTGAGCTGCGAGATGGGCGACGACGGCAGCGTTGGCCGCGGCAACAGGGTGAGCGGCCTCATCACCCCCTTCAGGCCCATGACGCTCGAGGCTGCGGCAGGAAAGAACCCGGTCAACCACGTGGGGAAGGTTTACAGCGTGCTCGCGTTCGAGATTGCGCGCGACATCGTGCGCGAACTTCCCCAAATAAAGGAGTGCAACGTCTCCCTTCTCTCGGAGATTGGCACGCCAATCGACCAGCCCAAGAACGCGGACGTGCGCGTTGTTCTGGAAGATGGGGAGGCGATGGCGCGCGTTCATGGAAAAATCCATTACATTGTGGACGACCGGCTCGCGAATGTCACGCGCGTGACCGAAAAAATTGTCAATGGGGAAGTGTGCGTTTACTGAGTTTTTATTATCTCGGATGTGCTAGATGCTACTCCCCATGCTACTGTGATAAACGAATCTATCACTGCGTGTGCCCGCCTGCGAAATAAGACATGCTCTAAACCCACTCGCCTAACTTCGCCTGCGCGCCCTTCACATTGAACGCCTGCTCCAGCGCGCGTATCGAATTCTCCGTCCTCTCCTCGGAGAAGGCGTGCTCCCTGCAGAGAAAATCTATGATTCCCTTTCTGTCAGGCGCGCGGAATTCGAACGAGTATTCTTTCTCCACTTCCGGCTCGAGGAATATTCTCTCAACGTCGCGCGGCTCCACCTCAAATTCCCCGCCCGACGCGCGCACAACATCCTCCAACGTGCCATGCTCGCTCACAAGTTTCAGCGCTTTCTTCGGCCCTATCCCCTTCACTCCCTTGTTGAAATCCGTCCCTGTGAGGATTCCAATCCAAATCAACTTCCTTCTATCTATGCCGAGCGCGGCAAGCGCCTCCTTCAAATTTATCATCTCAGGCACTACCTCGACATATACATCTTTGCGCGGTAGTTTTCTCCTCCCGGTGATTGTGAGGTTTCTCACGAGAATCGGCGAGCCGAAAAGGAGCGCGTCGAAATCCTGGGACGCGCACGCGAACGCATCCCCGCGCCCAACCATGTACGCTGCCTGGGCCTCGCCCTCTCCAGGCGCCTGAATGTGGGGAATTCCCATAAGCGACAGGAGGGTTTTCGACTCCTCCACCATCTCCTTCGTGAGCCGCGAGGTCGCCTGCGCGTACTTGCGCGCCTCCTCCTCGTCCCCGCGCGCGAGCGCCTCCTTCCTCATTCTTTCAGCAGCCTCCTTGAACTCGCCCCTCTCCTCCAGGGTCGCGCGCTTCAGTTCAGGCGGCTTCCCGTCGAAAACGTAAATAGGCTTCACGCCTGCCTCAATCAGCCGCGCCGAGCGGTAGAACAATCCCGAGAGGTGGCTCGTTATTCTCCCCTTGAAATCCAGCAGCGGCGTGCCGTCGCGCTGGCGTATTATCGAGAGAAATTGATAGATGGTGTTGTACGCGTCGATTGCGAGTTTCTTCCCTGCGAGCGAGTCTATGCCTATCTCGCTTTTCTGGAGGATGTCGCCCAACTCGACTCCCATAAAAACAGCCTGCGCGTTATTCTTCTTCCTCTCCCTTTTCTTTTTTCTTCAGGAACACGATGTCCCCGAGCGTCACTCCTCCTGCGCCCGCGGCCTTTCCGCTCACCTCGCCGTACGTAACTTCCTCGAGCAGTTTTATCCCCAGCGCCTTCTCGAGCTTGCGCGCGAGCGCCTCAGTTGGCACAGCCTTATCATTTTCAACGCGCTCAAGGAACGACTCCTTCTCGTTTATCATCTCCCCGAGCACAGCGCGCTCAAGGTGCATCTTCTTTCTCGCGTTCCTTATCCTCTCGCCGAAATCAGGCACGAGTTCGATCTCCCTGCGCGCGCTCGTTTTCTTCTCGCCCGTGAATTTCTTCGGAGGCGCGCGCGGGGCAGGCGCGCGTAATACTTTCCCGAGTTTCGCGCACGACGCGCACACGTATAATTTCGCGCCCTCAATCAGGACGTAGTAATCTCCGCCGGCCTTCCCGCAGATCTCGCACTCGTCCATAGAAAAACCCAAACAAATTTTGCTGAAAACATTTAATAATTTACCATCGCGAATATACGCACGACAAAACCCGAGATGTTTTTATGCACAAGCAGCAAGCGAAACAGCAAGCAAAAGAAGCAGATAAGGATTCAAAATATTCAAAACTAAAGAAATTCCTGCCCCCTCTTCTAATTATCGTGATATGCGCGCTCGCCTTCTACGACA
>JBFMAP010000065.1:0-5566 GCA_040755655.1 Microcaldota archaeon | reverse complement strand
AGGCAGGTTGATGGCGCCGCGGTGGGGCTCACGCACAACGTGGGCGGAAGCGGCGCCACGTGCGTCGTTCATATTTTGAGGCGCGCCGACTAGCGGTGATTGGATGAGCATGAGAGCAGGACTGGCTTCAACGTGGAGGAAAATACCCGAGAGATACGGGCTCATAGGCAGCCACTGCGAGAACTGCAACACGCACTATTTCCCGATAAGAAAGATATGCCCGAAGTGCAGGAGAAGGGGGAGGATGCACGAGGTGAAATATCACGGACGCGGGAGAATATATTCTTATACGGTTGTGAACTCTCCGCCTTCGGGCTTCGAGCTCGAGGCTCCGTACGTTCTCGCACTCGTTGAGTTGGAGAACGGACCGCGCGTGACTGCGCAGATTGTTGACTGCGCGCTCGAGGACGTGAAAATTGGCACTCCCGTGGAAGTAGTTTTCAGGAAAATACACGAGGACGGGGACGAGGGGCTCATACATTATGGGTTCAAGTTCAAGGTCTCAAAGAAATAAAAACTCAAACGCGCACGCAATAAGTCGTCCTGTAAAGCCTTTTTCCATCCTTCAGCCCGAACAGTTTATCCGAGCGCGTAGCCTTTTTTCCATACGAGTGAAGAATCTCAGCCACTGCCTCTTTCGAGCCCACGTACAAATCCGCACCTTCCTTCATCTCCTCAATTTTTGAAATAAACGTGTCGCGCGCGACATCGCGCAGGAATTTCTGTTTGAATTTTTCTACCCTCTCTCTCTCGCCCCTGATTTGCACTATCGCCTCGTAATACCCGCCGGAAGCACGCGTGCAGTCAGTGCAAATCGCGGGCAGGAACTCAATTGGCACGGCGCGCTTCACCTCGATGAAGGAGGAGTTCTTCTTCACGATGAAAGTTAGAGCGCACAAGCCATCCGCAGTGAACTCCGCGCGCGCGTTCTCGAAACTCCCCTTCGCGCTTTTCAGTATTTTGTGCGCCAACTCGCTCTCGCCAGCGTCGCGCCACTCGCCCAGGTTGACTTTCCCGCACCTCTTGCATTTCTGAAATTCAAATTTTGGAGGCAGCGAAATGTCTATTTTTTTTGATGCGCAGTCCACGCAGAACGCGCCCACGAAATTTTTGGATGAGGAGCGCGCGCCGCACGAGGGGCAGAGTTTTTCCATGGGATTTTTTGCGCGGGGAAAAGTAATAAACGTATGCGCCTGCAAGACGTTACTTATATATACTTAAAACGGTATAGATAGTAAGCATGGGTCACAAGGCAAAACATAAGCATAAAGGACAAGAAAAACGACCGACGCCGACGCACAGGCATTGGTGGAACCGACCACTGCTCGTTACGGGTATTGCCACGACTGTTGCCGGGATTGTGATTGCCGGCGGGCTATACAACAAAGCCCTTCAGTTCGACCAGCGAATGAAGCATATGCCAGATAAAAGCATGCAAGTGCTTGTCGTTGACACTGATACGCGCGAGTCTCATTTAAAGGAAGGAAAAACGTCCATAGGTTTTTTCCAGAAAATAGGAGAACTCAACAAGATTGTCAGGCAGGAAAAAAAATTTGAAAAAACATCGATGCGCTGGCGCGCTGGCTTCGCGACCCAAAAACCAAGGATGAACTCCGCGCACTGTGGGAAAAAGACGCTGAGGTCGGCGGCTACATCATGCTTGACAACGGGTCGTTTGGTTTGGAGCGCGGCACGGGTTTGGAGAAGACTGGTTTTGATCTCAAGAAAATGCTTGCAGACAACATTTCTAGCGGGAATATTCCGGGCATAAACGCCGTTCTTAAAGCCGTGGGGGATTTTATCGTAGAAATCCCAGGGAGCAATATGGCGGTTTATGGAATGAAAGTAAATTATGAATTCTACCGCTCGATGCTCGATGAGATTGACAAGCAAACGGGCGGGGCGGATGCTCCAGAGTTGTATGACCGAAAAATTGCCTACACGATCATAGTCGATACCGCGCGATTTCTCACATCGAACGAGGGGAAAAGAATTGTTATTGGAGAAACTGAGCAAGCTATTGAACTGATTAGGCAGCGTGCGCACGCGATTCCCGTTGAATACACGCCAAAAGAACGCTATATTATATTCGTGAACTCCGTGGATGAAATACTCGAATTCGTGAGGGACTATAAGGGTACGCTCGAAAAAAGGCTTGAGTTGACGACGCCGTGGGCGCTTCAGTTGGCACCGGAAAACTGGTTCGCACGCTTTCACACCCACCCGAAAAACCTTAATTTACTTCCTGTTGAAGAAGACTGCGACAAAGACATCCGGAATACTTACATCGGGGGGCCGGCAGTTGTTTTCCGCATGTTTCCCGACACCTCGTGCGAAGCGGTCGCGATGTGGAAAGGCGAGCATCGAGTGCTTGGTAAAATTCAACTGCAATAGCGCTAGAAAATTGCGCTACGCGCGAGTTCAAGAAAACTTTATATAAATTACTTTTTAATAGTCGAACATGTATGAGGACGAGGTCGCATCGATAAACTCCGAGATAAGGTACATCACCCTGGAGTTGATGAAGCTCGCCTCACGAAGGCGCACCAGTTTCGCGGAAGTCGCGAACGAGTTCATATCGAACGCGTACATCCTAGAGAACGTGATAATGGCCAGGAGCGTGCGGCACAGCAGGGTAAGGGTGAGGAGCGCAAGGCCTGCCGTCGTGAAGAAGGACAAGTGGAACAGCGGGAAAGTCTGAGTTAGTGGTTGGGGTTGGGCGACCGGAAGTTGGGGAGGTTCGATTTCTTAGCCTACGCAACAAGAGCCATTACGAATTTAAATCCGCGCGTATAGAACACAGTTGGTGAATCTGTGGCGAGGGCGAAGAGTTCCGAGCAGAAGGCAGTGAGCCTAACGAAGTTTATAGTCGCGCTCCCAGGCGCGCTCCAGAGCTTCCTTCTCATCCTCATCCTCAGTTTCGGGTTCGGGATAATAATGAGGCTAGTGGCGTTTCCGAGCGCGCTCGCGCTCGAAACCGTCATGTACGGCGGAAGCGAGGGCGTTTTCCTCATAGGCATTCCCGCGCTCCTTTCGGCGTTCGCGTGCGCGCTCATGAAAAGCGAACTCAAACTGAAGAGGATGCTCTTCCTCGCGCTCGTGGGTTCTGTTGTTTATGCGGTTTTCTACATCGCAGCGCTCGCGCTCGCAAAGACGGGAATGGGGATTTTCGGCAGCGGGCTCGGCGTGGTGTTCGTGGGCTACGGGCTCGTGTTCGTGGTGTGGTACCTGATTGCGCGCGTGGTTTTCGGAATAAGATGGTACGGCTCGCTCCTTTTCGCGTCAGTGCAGCTCGCGCTCAACGTAGCCTTTTCGCTCGCAGGTCAGAGCATCGGGATTTGGGGTGTGAACGAGCCGCTCTGGATACTCGCGAAGATATACTTCGCATCTCTCGTTTTCCTCGCGGCGATATACGCGATATTCTGGCTCATCAACGCGCCCATGAAGCGCGCGTACGGGGTGAGCAGCGTGGACGCCGTGAGCCTTTTCCTCGCGCAGTGGTTCGAGCAGTCGCGCGGGCTCGAGAGCCTTCTTGAGAGCGTGGGGGAGAGGATTGACACTCTGGTCTGCGTGCTTGCTTTCAAAGCGAAAAATAAGTTGAAGTGCGCATTTGTTGTTCCTTACGTCCATTTCGGCCCTTTCGGAAATCTCGGCGGGAGCGAGTTTCCATACCTGATTTCGAGCGAGTTCGCGCGGCGGTGGAGCGCGCCTGCCTTCGTGTTTCACGGAACTGTCACACATGACTTCAACCCGTCCGCGAGCGCTGAGGTTTACAAAATTTACAACGCGTGCGACGCTGCGATGCGGAATATGAAATTCGAGAGGGCAAAGGGAAGCATCGCAACAGGAAGGTTCGGAACGTGCAGGGCTGAATGCCTGAGGCTCGGCGAGAATGCGTTCATAGGGCTAAGCCGCGCGCCCCGCACCACAGAGGATATCGATTTCTCGCTCGGGCTCGCGCTCATGAAAACCGCGGAGGCAGGAGGCGCGCGGAGCGCGCTCGTCGTGGACGCGCACAACGCTGAGACAGGCGAAATCACGCGCGTGGAGTCCGGTAACCCGATTGGATTTGAATACATGGAGGCAGTGAAGCGGGCGATGGCTGCGAAAAGCGAGGGCGCGCCGGTTAAATTGGGAATCGCGCAGGATAATATGGCAGAGTTTTTCGGCGCAGGGGTTGGAAAAGCGGGGTTGAAGTGCGCCGTATTTGAATTTGGAAAGAAGAATTACGCGCTCGTCCTCCTTGATGCTAACGGAATCACGCCTGTTTTCAGGCGCGAGGTTCTTGATGCACTCGGCGCGGAGGGGTTTGGCGAGTGCGAAATTTTCACTACTGACTCGCACAGCGTGAATGTCGTGAGCGGCGTGCTGAACCCGGTTGGTAATAGGATGACCGATTCGCGGCAAGCCGCGAATGGTCCATTTTTGCAAAGCAAAAATTGGAAGGATGAAATCATCGCGCGCATACTCGCGTGCGCGAAACAGGCGAGGATGGATGTTGAGGCTGTTGAGTGTGGCGCGCGCACCGAGAAAATAAGCGGTCTGAGCGTGTTCGGCGCGAAGCAGTCCTCGGAATTGATTGGAACCGTGAACGCGATAGTCGCAATCACGCGCATACTCGTGCCGCTCATACTGATTGCGAGCGTTTTCATCGTGTTGTGGGGGATAACGAAAATCTAGGGGTTGCCATGAAAATCGCGTTCTTCACTGAAACATATTTACCGAATCGCGATGGCGTGGTTTCTTCCATTCTCACGACGCGCGAGGCGCTCGAGCGCGAGGGGCACGAGGTCTACGTGTTCTGCGCAGGCGACAGGCAGGCGAAAAAAGAGAACAAGGATGCGCGCGCGTTCTACCACATCTCGACTGCGTTCAGCCCATACCCGGATTACAAGCTCGCGCTGTTCCCGTTTTTTTCCGAGAGAAAGGTGAGGCAGCTTGGGATCGATATAATCCACACGCACGGGATGGCGACCATGGGGCTCGCTGCGGTGCGGACCGCGCGCACTCTTCACCTTCCGATAATTGGGACGCTCCACACGCTCATTCCAGAGGCAGTGCATTACGTAGCGCACCGCAAAACGACGATGGCGCTGAGCAAGAGGCTCGCGTGGGGCTATTTGCGGTGGTATTTCAACCTCTGCGACCGCGTGTTCGCGCCGAGCGAGGTGATAAAGGAGATTATGGAGGAGCACAAAATCAAAAATGTAACAGTGCTCCCGAGCGGGATAAACACGAAAAGATTCAACCCGGGCGTGGATGGGGACGAGATAAGAAAAAAACACGGGCTCGGGAGCAGCAAAGTTGTGCTCTATTTGGGGAGGCTCGTGAAGGAGAAAAATCTCGAACTTCTCGTCAGGGCCGCCCTCATAATAATGGAGGAGATTCCTGACTGCAAATTCATTATTGCCGGAACAGGCCCTGCAGAGGATTATTACAAAAGTTTGGTGAAGAGCGCAGGGCTCGAGGGCTCCTTCATTTTCGCAGGACTGCTCAGCGAGGACGACGTTCCGAAATATTACGGGGCGTGCGACATCTTCGTTTTCCCCTCGAAGTTCGAGACGCA
>JBFMAP010000064.1:0-5573 GCA_040755655.1 Microcaldota archaeon | reverse complement strand
ATAGACTATTTTGTACGCGCCCCTTTTCAAACCTATCCATCCATATTTGAACGCGAGCTTTTTCGCCCCGCTGATTTTCCTCCCCCTGTTGTCAAAATCAATCCTGCCCGCGCCAGCGAGCGAATAGACATCGCGCAAAGTCAAATCAATCCCGCAGGGCTGGACCTGCGCGTCGCCAACCAGCCCGCGCACGAAACCCTTCTCCTTCAACACATGGCCAGGAACTATCACAACAACACTTTCCTACTCTCGCTCATCCTCAGCGTATATCATCTCGTAATCAATCTTCTCATACTCGTAAATCTCCTCCTTTTTGAAGAAGCGCACTATCTCCTTTTCCGCGGTTTCCTTGCTGTCCGACGTGTGGATGATGTTGCTCTGCACGCTCATCCCGAAATCCCCGCGTATCGTTCCCGGCGCTGCTGCGCGCGAGTTCGTGGCACCGCACATCGCCCTCACAATTTCCACAGCCTCCTTTCCCTCCACAATCATGCACAGGACAGGCGCGGATGCCATGAACTTCACGAGGCGGGGAAAGAACGGCTTCTGCGCGTGGTGCGCGTAGTGCTCCCTGCACATCTTCTCATCCATTTTGAGCATCTTGCACGCGATAACTTTCAGCCCCTTCTCCTCAAACCGAGAAATAACTTTTCCAAGAAGGCCGCGCTGGGCGCAGTCAGGCTTCAGCATCGCAAAACTCCTCTCCATACGAACACCTCTTCTCTAAACTATCAAAACAAACAAATAAAAATGAATCATGAAAAAATGAATTACTTTTTCTCTTTCGTCTCTTCCTTCGCTTTTGGCTTCCCCTTCCTCTCGCCTGCCCGCTCCCTCACCCATTTCAATTTTCTCGGGTTCCTGCCGAGCACGAGAAGGTTCTGCCTGCATCTGCGCGAGCACAGGTGAAGCATCGTGCCGTCCCTTTTGACGAACGCAAGCCCCCTGCCCCTTCCAATCTCCGCGCGGCAAAACGAACACTGCATCTCATCCCTCTTGCAACCCCTATCACATCACTTCGCCTTGATAACTTTCGCCTCGCGCTCTGTCTCGAGCAGGACGATTTTGTCGCCGCGCCTGACAGGCCCTTTTATGTTCCTGCGAATCACTCTTCCCTTGTCCCTTCCCTCGAGTATCTTGCACATCGCCTGGTAGACCTCGCCGTATATCCCGGTTTTCCCGAGAACCTCCACCACTTCCGCCGTCGCTGGCTCTGCCATTCAAACACCACGCACCATCGCTACGCAGGAGCAGGCGCTGGCTTCTCAGCGGTCTCCTCCTTTTTCTTCCGCTCGCGCTTCTTCTTCTCGGCCGGTTTCTTCTCCTCGGCAGCCCCCTCCTTTTTCTCTTCCTTCTCTGCTTTCTCCTTTTCCTTCTTTCCCATTTTTCCAGCGAGCTTCTCCGCTATCTCCTTGACGAGCTCTGCCGCGTTTCCGGCCTTCTCTATCGCGATTGCAGCGCATCCCACCTCGAGCCCTGCGGCCTTTCCCAAATCCCTTTTTGCAGGCACGTACGCGAACGGTATCCTCTTCTCCTCGCACAGCATAGGAAGGTGCATCACCACCTCTTCGGGGTCCACGTCCTCTGCTATCACGACGAGCGCGGTGCCTCCTTTCTCTATGGCTTTCGTGGCTTCGTTCGTGCCCTTCCTCACCCTGCCCGTATCGCGCGCTATCTCAACCGCTTCGTAAGTCTTCTCGACTACCTCTTTCGGAGTTTCGAATTTCACGTAACTCTTCATCCAGAACACCTCCCATTTTTTGGTCATCGAAAAATGAGCCTTTTCTTATTGGCATTCAAATTTAAATATGTTTCGATGGCGCGCCCCCCCAGGAATTTCAAAACGCTACTTTTATAAATACATACTCTTATAACATATGTTCTGGGTATATGTTCGTAATCTACCCTCGGTGGAAGGGCCTCCCGGTGATTCCGACAAAGGCGGCGATGAGCGAACTCTACAATCTCCACATGAATTTGGAGGACGTCGTTGAAATCTTGGAGAATGGCGAGCCTTCCGGCGCGAGGAGGAAAAAGGGCACGCACGAAATCTGTCTCGCGCGCAAGGGAAAACTCACTGACACTCCGCGGGTGCGCGGAAGTCGCATGGCTTCAGCCTGCGGAGGAGCGCACCCTGCGGCTTCCGCCTAAAGCCTAACTTACACGGAAGCCGCGGGCTTTAGCCCGCGGAGTGTCACGAAAGTCGTCGTCGCGCTTTCGCATAACTTCTCGCTGAAAACGGATTGCTGGGTGTTGGTGCACGTTGGTGAATATGGGTGATGTGATATGAAAAAGGACAATAAGAGCATGAGATGTGTCAGGTGCGGAGGGACCGCTCGGCCAGCGAAGCTCAGTTTCCAGGGTTTTGGGATAGACGGTTGGAAATGCGCCTGCGGGGAGGAGTATTTCGACCCCGCGCAGGCAGAGCGGATTCTGACGCTCAACAAACTGAAGCGCCAGGCAGTCGAGGCAAAACTCGGCAGGATAAAGAGCAACCTGATACTGCGGATTCCAAAGGCGGTGGAGCACGCGCTCAAACTGCAAACAGGCGGCCTTGTGAAAATACGCGTTCTGGACAACAAGACGGTTGAGATTGCGGTTTAAATTACTCACGGATTCGTGAGTATGAACCTCAACTTGTTCTTCCCCTTCCAGTCCAGTCTGCAGAACCCGTACCTCTCGAACTGGATGATCGCGCCCACGCCCAGACTCCCGCACGCGCGCTCGCAGTAACCCTCGTCTATCCTCAAACTCGTCTCGTTAAACCTATCATCAACTAGCACGTCTCCAGGCACGAGCACCTCGCACTCAAGGTAATTTTCTTCACTGACCCACTGGAGTTTCTTTCCCTCCTTCAATTCCCCGCCCGCGTATTCGCCCTCCAACTGCTCGCCTTCCCTCAAAAATTTCACGTTGTACAAATCCTTGAGCCTGAAAACCTCCCCGCGCGCAAGCGCCTGCGCGTCGGATTTCGGGATGTAGAACGTGTTGCCAACCTCCATTACGCGCTCGCCCAAATCCGCGGTGGGATGCTTGCGGAGATGCGCGCTCATTTTGGGCGCGTTCTTCACTTTCAATTTCAGCGGAGAAGGAACGAAATAATACCTCTCGGAAACCGGGTCCAGGATTTTCCTGTTCTCCGAGAGCAGCGCGTCCCAGGTCGGCTCGCTCTCAGCCTTCCCTATCCCGAAACTGAGCACGAATTTCTTAATCGCCTCAGGCCGGATTCCCCTCCTCTTCAATCCCGCGAGCGTTGGCAGGCGCGGGTCGTCCCATCCGAGAACCTTGTTTTCCTCGATGAGCGGTCGCAGCAACCGCTTCCCGATGGGCGCGTCCTTTATCGCGAGCCGCGAGAACTCGACAATCACGGGCTTTCGCAGGCCCATCGCGTCAAGGAGCGCATTGTATAACTCATCCCGCAACTCGTACTCTTTCGTGCGCATCGCGTGCGTCACTCCTGTGACGGAATCGAGAATTGAAACCTCGAAATCGTAATTCGGCCAAACGCGGTATTTGTTTTTCTGCCTGTAATGCGGCGCTTCAATAATTCTCAAAATTGTGGGGTCGCGCATCACCGTGTTCAGCGAGCCCACGTCTCCCTTGAAACGCACAACCGCCTCGCCCTCTCTCAACTTCCCCTTAAGCATCTCCTTCCATTCTTTAACCCCGCTCGCGGGCTTCTTCTCCCTGCACGCGCAACCCTTCCCCTCTGCGCGCGCCTTCTTCATCTCCTCCTGCGAGCATGTGCACACGTACGCGCGCCCCTTTTCAATAAGTTTCTCCGCGTGCTCGTAAATTTTCGGCATGAAATCAGAGGCATAAAGTTCTTCATCCCATGTGATTCCAAGCCACCCCAGCCCTTCCTTTATCGCGTCCGCGAATTTCTGCTCCTCCTTCTCGGGGTTCGTGTCGTCAAATCTAAGGATGAATTTTCCCTCGTATGCGCGCGCCCCCTCAAAATCAAGGAACGCGGCCTTCGCGTGCCCTATGTGCGGGAAACCCGACGGTTCTGGCGGAAATCGCGTTACAACTTTCCCGCGCACGGCGTTCGGCAAAGTGATTTTCCTTTCCTCCTCCTTTTTCTTCTCGAATGAGTATTTCTCAAGCGCTTTCCCGACCTCGTTCTTCTTCATTTTATTTATTTCGCCCACGATTTTCTTTATAGTGGCCATGGTTTTCTTCATGTCCTTCTTCGCCTCAGGAACCTCGGCAACGACCCTCCCGACCACCGCACCCACATCAGCCTTTCCGTAATCGAACGCGTTTTTCAAAGCGTGCTTTCGAATCACATCTTCCATTTTCCCACCAACAACAAAAATAGAAACTTCACCTGCGCGCGTGAATATACTCTGATGTTTTCCCTGTTACGACCACGCTCGCTTTCCTCAGTTCGTCAAGGTTGCGCGCGCCGGCAAGGAACATCGCGGTCTTGAGGTCCAATTTCCATTTTTCAATCTCGGCAATCACGGATTTCGCGCCCCCTTTCTTCACTAATTTCAAGAAAGGAAGCGCGGCGCCTGCATAACTCGCGCCGAGCGCGAGCGATTTCGCAACATCAACGCCAGAGCGAACTCCTCCAGAAGCAATTATTGGAACGCGGACAGCGCCCCTGGCCTCGATGAGCGAGCAAACAGTAGGAATCCCCCAGTCCCAGAACGTTTCCGCATTCTCGCTTCCCCTGTAAAACTCCACCCCGCTCCAGCTCGTTCCGCCCGCGCCTCCGACGTCGATTGCCTTCACCCCGGCGCGCTCCAGTCTCACGGCAGCGTCGCGCGAGATTCCAGCGCCGGTCTCCTTCGCAATTATCGGCCCGCCCACTTCCTTGCACAGTTTCGCGAGCGCCTCAAGGCAGCCCTCGAAATTCCGGTTTCCCTCGGGCTGGACCGCCTCCTGGAGCGCGTTCAGATGGACCGCGAGCGCGTCCGCATTAACGGCAGCGAGCGCCTCGCAGATCTGCTTCACGGAGTATTCCTTGAGTTGCACGAGGCCGATGTTCCCGAGCAGCACGATGCTCGGCGCGACATCGCGCACGTTGTACGTTCCGCTTAATTTCTGGTTCTCAATCATCGCGCGCTGCGAGCCCAGCCCCATCGCCACTCCCGTCGCCTCCGCGGCCTTCGCGAGTTCCTTGTTTATTTTCTCCGCCTCTGGATAGCCGCCCGTAATCGCCTCTATTATGAAGGGCGCGGCCATCTTCTTCCCGAAAAGAGCGCACGAGATGTTTATCTTCTCGAGGTCGCACTCAGGGAGCGCGTTGTGCACCAACTCCACGTCCGAGAAGCCCGCCTTCTTTCCGCGCGCCTCCACGTCCTTCGCCGCGCAAATTTCCACGTGCGAGAGTTTCCTCTTTTCGGTCTGGTTCGCCATAAGCATCACCCTAGGTAAAATAAAATGCGCGTGGAGGTTTATTAAACTGTCTATGTCCCGTGCCCTCGGGCATCGACAAATTTAAAAACTCGGGTTCCTAATCAATTCATATGGAAGAAAAACCGAAGAGCAGCAAACTAATGTTCTATACGGGAATAACATTCGTCATAGTCGCAGCAATTCTATTGCTGGGAAATTTCAT
Source organism: Microcaldota archaeon (assembly GCA_040755655.1). GTDB lineage: Archaea > Micrarchaeota > Micrarchaeia > Burarchaeales > JBFMAP01 > JBFMAP01. The sequence goes on along the minus strand of JBFMAP010000064.1, from coordinate 4 downwards.
GGGA
>JBFMAP010000063.1:0-5594 GCA_040755655.1 Microcaldota archaeon | reverse complement strand
TTTCGACGCGAGGAGGACGGCCTCCCATGTCTGCCCGCAGTCATGCTCGCCGTCAGAGCACACGCAGTAAATCCTCCAACTTTTCCTCTCCCTCTTCGCGACGAGCGCCATCCCTACCGCTATTGAAAGCCCCTGCCCGAGCGGGCCTGAACTGTTCTCGATGCCTGGGAGCGAGCCGCGGTGAGGATGCCCCTGCAGGCGCGAGCCCAATTTTCTTAGGGTCATCAGTTCTTCCTTTGGGAAATAGCCTGCCTCTGCCATCGCGGCGTACATCACAGGGCACACGTGCCCGTTCGAGAGCACGAACCTGTCCCTGTTCGGCCACTCGGGGTTTTTCGGGTCGTGGTTGAGAACGTTGAAATACAGGGCTGTGAAGATGTCGGCGAGCCCGAGCGCGCCTGCGGGATGCCCTGATTTCGCCTCGTGGAGCATCCTCACGACGCTCTGCCTCACGCTGTTCGCGATGAGGTGGAGTTTCTTCACGTCGGTTATTTTTCTCGCGCCGACAACGCCTGCTGGACCTGGCTCGAGAAGCATCTGCTTTGAGGAATCGTCAACCATCCGCCCACCTTTTGGAACCGCGCTCGCCTGCCTCTGAAATCTCCCTTATCCTTTCGCGCGCCTCGCTGGCATTCTTCGCGGAGAAGACGGCGCTCGCTGCAGCGAGAACGTCCGCGCCTGCTGCGCCAGCGCGCTCCGCGGTCTCTGCGTTCACCCCTCCATCGACCTCAATTTCCAATTTCGGAAATCTCGCGCGCAGCGCGCGGATTTTTCCCTCAACATCGGGGATGTATTTCTGCCCGTAGAAGCCCGGATGAACCGCCATCACGAGCACGCGCGAAACGTCCTTCAAGTACGGCTCGAGTTTCTCAATTGGGGTTTCTGGGTTCAGCACGAGCCCGAGCCTTCCTCCAGAACTCGCGCACGCCCTCTTCACAGCGCCCCAGTCGGTGATTGTCTCGGCGTGCACCAAATGAAGGTGGTCTCCCTTAACTTTCGAAATCCATTTCTCCGGCTTTTTCACCATCCAGTGAAACTCGTACGAAATTCCGTTCGGCAACCCGCCCAAACTCTCGAGGCCGAGCGTCCTGTTCGGCACGAACACGTTATCCATTATGTCTATATGAACGCGCGAGACGCTCTCCCTCACGCGCGCAATCTGCTCTAGGAGTTCCTCTCTGCTTTTCACTAGTATGGCAGGGACGACCTCAACTCCAACCATTCGACCATCTTCACTAACTACAATGGAACGAAAAAATATAAAAACTGTTTTAAATTATGGCAGGTAGTCCGCGAGCCTCCTCTTTATGCTCACGACCGCCGCAGGACCGGGAACGCTGTCGCTCACCACTATCTCTTTTGCGCCTGCGGCGCGTATCTTGTCGAACGCGCAACTCACGAGCAGCCCGTGCACCGCGGCGCACATTATCCTCTTCGCGCCACCCTTCTTGCAAACCTGCGCCGCGCGAATCATCGTCTCGCCGGCGATTATCATGTCGTCTATTAAAATAACATCGCGTCCAGTAACGTCGAAATCAAGTTTCTCCTCTTTTATCTGCCTGAACGCCACAGGGCCCTTCACGTAATCCCCGAGCGTTTTCTCCATGCTCACCCCGCCTACCTTTTTCACCATGTACGCCGAGCCGGCGTCAGGCGATATGAAAACAGGGTTGCTCACCTTGGGCTTCACGTACGCGAGCAGTTCTGGCGCGAGCGAGCGGTTGTCTATGTTCAGCCCGGAATAGTTTTTCCTCCCCTCGCCCTCCTGCATGAAGTGGCAGTCGAAAGTTACGAGTTCGTCGACTCCGGCGCTCGCGAGCATCCTGCATATCATTCCCGCTGCCTCCATCTCCCCGGGGCGCACGATTTCGTCCTGGCGCGCGTATGGGAGATAAGGGATTACCGCGCTCACGCGCCCGGCGAGCGGCCTGACCGCGCCGAGAATCTGGAAAAGCTGGAAAACGCGCGAGTCCTGGTCAGGGTAGCACCTGTGGAGGAGGACGACCTCCTTCCCTTTCAACTTCTCGATTTCCGGGATGTATATGTAGTTCTCGCAATCGGGGAATTTCTTGATCTCGAAATTGGGCGCGCTGAGGTCCGCGCAGTTCGGGCTCACAAGAAGGTGTTTGTCCATAGTATTAATTAGGCGCAAGATATAAAAAACAGTCTTACGCCCTCGCTCGCACGCGCATTATTTCCCGGACGCGCGCAGGCGACACCATACTGTTTTAAAAACGCCCTGAGTTAAGGAATCATGAAGCCGGTCGCCGCGCAGGCGGGCAGGGAATACCACGCTTATCCCAAGATAGGAAGGCTGATGGTGACAAACATACCCGCAATCCGGCAGGACGCCACTGTCGGGGACGCGGAACGGCTTCTGCTCAAGCGCACGAATGAGTTTGAAACGATAAACTACCTGTACGTTCTCGACGAGCGCGAGCGCCTTGTGGGCGTGATGTCCATCAAGGACATATTCAGGATGCCGAAATCCACGCCTCTCAGGAACGTGATGACCAGAAAGCTCGTCATCGCAAGACCCCACACGCATCAGGAACGCGTCGCCTATCTCGCGATCGAGCACAACCTCAAGGCGATTCCGGTCGTGGACCATGAGGACAGGCTTCTTGGCGTGGTGCCGTCGGACGTGATTCTGAAGATACTGCACGACGAGCACCTGGACGACATTCTGCACGCCGCGGGCATCCACCGTTTCAAGGACCCGAGCAAGGAACTCATCCACGCGCCTGTCGGGATGCATTACCGCAAGCGGATACCCTGGCTCGTGCTGGGTTTGATTGGCGGCGTTCTCGCTGCGTTTGTCGTGGGCAGTTTTGAGCACGCGCTGCAAAACATGCTCGTGCTCGCTTCCTTTATCCCGGCCATCGTGTACATAGCCGACGCGGTTGGAACCCAGACCGAGATGCTGCTCGTGCGCAGCATGGCGATATCCCAGGATTTGGACCTCAGGCAATACGTTTTCCGCGAACTTGCGGTCGCTCTCCTGATAGGCCTCACGCTCGGGGCGATAATAGGTTTGCTCTCCTTCGCGTGGTGGCAGTCCCAACTCCTTTCCGCGATACTCGCGCTTGCCGTGTTCATTGCGATACTGTCCGCAGTGGCGAGCGCGATTTTTCTCCCGCTGGCCCTCAGGCATTTCAGAATCGATCCGGCGCTGGGCGCTGGGCCGTTCGCCACTGTAATCACTGATATACTGAGCCTCGTGATATACTTCACGGTCGCCTCGCTCGCGATCGGGTATCTCGCATGAGGCGGCTATGGGATTATTTTTCGGACGCGCGCAGGTAGAAGTATAAAAACAGGCACGCCAAACCCGCGAGGAACAGGAACGGGCCTAGATTTTCCAGTGAGAAAATAGCAAATCCTGAGACAAGGACAATGTAAAGCAGCGCGAAGAATCCGAACAGCGTCAGCAGTCCAAAGGTAAGCCGAACCCACCCGGATGCGATGCGTATGCCACCGCCGCTCTCAGGCGCTTCTTGTTTTGCTTCCAGCTTCTCTCCGGCAGGCCGCTCCCTGAGATTTTTCAGGAACATCCTGTAACTTTTCTCGGAATCGAACTCTATTGGGAACACGTCCCTGCCGCATTTCTTGCAGTTGGACAGGCCGGAAAGCGACGAAACGCCGGTAAAATCAAAGATGGCCCTTCCGTTCCCGCCGACCCACGCGAACTCTCGGCCCCCGCAGTTCGGGCAGGCCTTTATCGCGAATTTCCCTTCCCCGCTTTTCCCGCCCTTTTTCTGCGGTTTCTTCTTCGCCATGCGGAAATATTGGGTGCAAGTAATTTAAGCTTTTGAGAGTGCGGATTCATCATGCGCGGCTGCGGTGGGGAAAAATCCGGCGCGGCGAAGTGGTCAATACATTTTTAAAATCGGGCTTGAAAACTCACTCATGAAGAAAAAGAAAGTCTCGCTTCTCGGCGGCGCGTGGGGTGCCGCGAGGTTCGCGTTCGGAGTGATTGGATGGATTGCGAAAAAGGTCTGGGCTTTTTTTGTCTGGCTCCTCAATCTTCTAAAAAATCTTCTGAAAAAGGCGCAGGAAAGCAGAAGGCTGGCTGAAGTCGAGAGGAGCCGTCCTGTGGCAAAGGCCGCATACCTTCCGCTGAAAGGGATGGCCGCGTCAGAGGGCGAGCTCAATAAATTCGAGTCAAGGCTGTACTCGGACAGGAGTCTCATAGGACTGATACTCGGCTCGCGCGGCTCTGGAAAAAGCGCGCTCGGGATGAGGGTGCTGGAGAACGTCGTCGCAAGGACGGGCAGGAAAGCGTACTGCATGGGATTCGACAGGAAGGATTTGCCTGCGTGGGTGGAGCCTGTCGAATCGCTCGAACAGGTGCGCAACAACTCCTTCCTTCTCGTGGACGAGGGGGGCGTTGAATTCTCCTCAAGGAGCGCGATGTCGAGCGCGAACAGGCTTCTCGGGAAGCTGCTGCTGATTTCGCGCCACAAGGACATCAACGTGCTGTTCATAAGCCAGAATTCCGCGAACCTTGAGGTGAACGCGATACGCCAGAGCGACTACCTCCTTCTAAAGCCGCCCTCGCTTCTCCAGCTTGACTTTGAAAGAAAGGCGATAAGGGACATTTACGAGCGCGTCAAGGATAAATTCGTGAGATACCGGTCCGAAAGGGGCATCCTCTATGTTTACTCGGACCAGTACCGCGGCTTCGCCTCGAACGGGCTGCCCTCCTTCTGGAGCGAGAGTTTGAGCAAATCGTACAGGAACAGAAAATAGCGCGTTGCCCTCGATATTAGTTGGCTCGGAAGCTACCTCGTCCAAGGTCGTTCATAGTCTCCAGCTTCATCAAGGTTTTAACTCACCGTCAAAATTCCGCTTTAGCTCTGGCAGGAAACTCACTGCGAACCCCAATGCTCCCCTGCATGTTTCTGGCGAGATGTGCGCCGCGCCGTACAGGCATTTATTTCTGAGAACCCTGAGCCTGTCGAATGTGGAAATAAGATGCTCTGGGAATTTGTAAAATTCCCGCAGGAACGATATCTGCGCTTCGTGCGAATATGGTTTGTACCCTTTCAGTTCCATCAGCGCTTGGGAGGCTTCCCTCAAAGTTTCGTAGATGTCCTCGAATATGAACGGCGCCGTAGCTTTGGTGATATTCTGTTCTCGAACATAACCGAGGCGCGCATAAGCTCGGTTCATGAGCGCGACGGCGCTTTCTTTGTTTGGAGCGGTTTTCTTGACCAAACCATTTTCGATGTAAAATTGGAACTGCTCTATCATGGTATCACTTTCAAGTATCCATATAGCACTACGCCGTTCGCGAGGTTGTTTAGGAACTCTTTGCTGCATTCCTTCATCTTGATCTCGTAGAGGTTCAGCTTTCTGCCCAGCTTCGCTTCAAATTTCTTCAAATCGGGCGTTTGGCTCTTGTTTGTGACGACCGCGACGTCTATGTCGCTTTTTGATGTGTCCTCACCGCGCGCGAAGCTGCCGAACAGGACAACCACCTCGGGCTCTTCGTACTCTTCCCGCAAGAATTCGATAAGACCTGATTCGTGAACCGCCAGTATGTTGTAGCACATTTTCAAGCGGAGAAACCGTCCTGTTTTGTCCGCGAA
>JBFMAP010000062.1:0-5608 GCA_040755655.1 Microcaldota archaeon | reverse complement strand
CCTGAGAATCGAATGGACGCCCCCGTAAACTTCGACAAGCGCTCGAAGGTTTAGAGACATGCCTTTGTCCCGTGGCGCGCGTTCCTTGAGCTGTGCGTACAGACGAGCGATTTCCTTTTGGACGAAGCATTTGAGCACGTCCGGAAATTCGAACGTGTTGCACGTTTCTTTTATTCCTTTGGCGACCGTCGCCATGTCCGGAACGTTTTTAGTGGACTTTACGTACTCCGCCCACAATTTGTCAAATTCCTTCATATTTCCAGGAGCTTTTTCAAGAATCTTCATCATTTTCTTTTGGTGAGGATCAGCAAAAATAAGGAGAGGATCGAATTCCGTTTCTTTCTTTTTTCTGCTGACCAGAGGTGTTCCGAGCTGTCCCTGACTTCCACCATCTCCGCCAAGCATGCTGCCCGCGCGCTTTCTATCGAATTGAGTGAGGCTTGTTATCATCTCTGCCACCAAAATTCGCGAGAGAATAAGTCATATTATATGCCCAAATTCCTATTTAACCTTTTCTGAAATTCATTTAGCCCTCAAGGACGCGAAAAGGTGGTCCTTGTCATAGGGGTAGAGGTTGATTGACTGCGCGAGCGTGAATTTCTCACTCAGCTCCAAAAGCACGCGCTCGTAAATCGTTTCCGGCCTTATGGTCACGTCGACGCTCGCAGCCTTTATCGCGAGGAGCGCAGAGCCGGCTTTCTTAAGGAAAAGTTTCGCGTTCGCGAGCAGGATTTCAGCCTGCGTGGGCTGCGCCACGTCCTGGTAGATGACATCAACCCTTCCCTTTACGTCGCGCGCATACGCCTCAGGCTTCGAGGCGTCGGCGAGCAGAGGGAGCATGTTCCTCCTCTTCTCGCACACGTAGACCAAATCGCGCATCGAGCGGGGCGCGAACTCAACGCAGTAGACGACGCCCTTCTCGCCCACGATGTCCGAGACGTGCGAGGCGGTCGTGCCGCTCGCGGCGCCCAAGTACAGGACGCGCGAGCCTTTACGGATGGGCAGTTCGCGCAGCCCGTTCTTTATCGCCGCGGAGAGTTTGCTCCTGTAAGGGTCCCAGAGGCGGTATTCGATGTCCTCGTACTCGATGAGTTTCTCCCCGTACACGCGGAACCCGCGCGCCAGATTGGCTGTCGCGAGCCTTCCCTCCACTGTGAAAACGTTGCTGAACTTTTCCTTGACCGGGGGCATTGTATCACTTCACATTACCGGATTACGCGCGCACAGCCTTCCTAAACTCATGTTCGTTTTTTGTTTTTACTCTGCCTGACTTAATCTCCTTCATCGCTTTATCAATTATTCGTGCATACTCTTTTTCGACGCGCACGTGAACTTTCATATAATTCACAATAAATCATATATGGTAAAAGCTTATAAAAATAAAACGGGCCTGGTGGGAGCCGAACCGCGAGGGGGGCGAGCCCCCATCTTGGTTTTTCAAATGATTTCGTTTGAACCCACGGCTTCCTGGTTGCTTTTTTCTCAGAGAGAAAATAAAAGCCAGGCACTCTAGGCCAAGCTGAGTTACAGGCCCGCGCAGCGTTGTTACGTTGCGTTGTAAGATTTTGCGTGGGGTATATTAATATTCTTTCTTTTTCTGCGCCGCTGGTCGTCGCGCGGCATTTTCGTAACTCATAGGTTTAAATACTAGTTCCGTTATAATATATCACTTATTCTGACCGATGAGATCTGGGTGAAAAAATGAAAAAAATAGTGGAGTATATAGTAGACGTTGCGATTACTCTACATCTAGTCCTTAATGGAATTAATGTAGCAAAAGCAGAAGAAGCAGGCACGCAGTCCGGAACAACCGCAACAAAAACAGAAGAGACGGCAAAGGCGGAGAAAGCGGGCACGTATCCTGCGTTTAACGATTGCGGACTGCTGAAGACAACCGTAGACCACTCGAGCCAATACGGGCAGGAAGGGTATGTCGGAGCTGGAAAAGCCGGTGATGGAACAGAAGATGTGTCCATCAGCGTGAGAAAGGACGTGGGCAAGGATGCGACTGGAACCGTTTCCGTGAAAACTACGGTGAAAGAAGATAAAAGTACCAAATCTGGCCGCGTGGGCCTTTCGATGCCACTAACTGAGGGGATTTTGGTCGGTGGGAATATCGCAACCACAGATGAATTTACTGTCGGCGTGGTCGGCGTACAGAGATTCCAAGACAGCACGGTTCTTTTGAGGGAAGGTTTGACGCGCATCAACTCCGAAGGCTAAGAAGACACAACTGGCAATCGAAGCGAGAAAAAATATGAATGGAAAATGGGAAGCAACGGTTTCGGCGCGAGGGGAGATGGAAGAAAGAAAGACTGGCGACAAGGGAAAAGCGATTAATGTGTGGACGGGCGTTCAGGTCAAAAAAGGCAGAAACATTCTTTCTATCGGAGGAGGCGGTCATAATGATTTAAAAGTTCATTTCAGGCGTCTTCTCGGTCCGGAGAAAAAAACTAAGTTTGACTTCTACTACGAGAAAAAGTGGGGCAGCATAACAAGAAAGGCGGATAGACGTGTCGGAGTGGGAGTAGCAAGAGGATTCTAGCTTTTCTATTTTTTCTTCATTTCTTTTTGTCTGTAGCGCGCGGGACGAAAACATTAAATCAGTTCGCGTGAAAGATACTCGCACGCAGGTGGTAAAACTGCCCGAGAAAAAGGAAAAAATCCTAATAACCGCGGCGCTGCCCTATGCGAACGGGCCGCTTCACCTAGGGCACATCAGGAGCACTTATCTGCCAGCGGACATATGCGCGCGCTTCAACCGCCTCATCGGGAACGAGGTGCTTTACATATGCGCGACCGACGAGCACGGGACGCCGATTCTCGCTGCCGCGGAGAAGGAGAAGAAAAGCGCCCGCGAGTTCGTTGATTACTACCACGAGAAGGACGAGCGCGAGTTCAAACAGTTGGGCTTCAGCATGGACATATTCCACCGCACTTCCAGCAAGGAGAACAGGGAACTCACGCAGCACTTCTTCGAGAGGCTGAATGCGAACGGCTACACCTACACGAAAGAGGTTGAGCAGGCGTACTGCGAGAAATGCGGGAGATATCTTCCAGACAGGTTCGTTGTCGGCACGTGCGCGCACTGCGGCTCCGAGAGGCAGTACAGCGATTACTGCGATTCCTGCGGGAAGGCATTGAGTAGCGGCGAGATTCAGAACCCGCAGTGTCTCGTTTGCGGTTGCGCGCCCACGAGCAGAAAAAGCAAGCACTATTTCCTCGCGCTCTCGAAATTCTCGGATAGGTTGAAAGTGTGGCTGCAGGAGAACAAAAATTTGCAACCCGAGGTCGTGAACTATTTGCTGAATTGGATTAAGGAGGGGCTGTGCGACTGGGACATCTCGCGCGAAATGGACTGGGGCGTGCCAATCCCAGGCGAGAAGGGGATGGTTTTCTACGTGTGGTTCGACGCGCCCATCGGGTACGTGAGCTCGACAGCCGCCCTCACGCGCGAGTGGGAGAAATGGTGGAAAGGGGATGCGCGCATCTACCATTTCATAGGTAAAGATATCATCTATCACCACTTCCTTTTCTGGCCTTCGATGCTCATGGGCACAGAGGACAACTTCCGCCTTCCTGACGCGATTCCTGTGCGCGGGTATTTGAATTTGGAGGGAAGGAAGTTCTCGAAAAGCAAGAACTGGTTCGTTTCCATTGAGGATTTCCTCGCCGAGTTCGACCCCGACTATCTTCGGTATTACGAGACCGCGGTCACGCCGCACTCAGTGGAGGACGCGGACTTCACGTGGGCTGACTTCCAGCACAAAATCAATGATGAGTTGGTCGCGTGCATAGGGAATTTCATCCACCGCACGCTCGTGTTAGTTCAGAAATTCAACGAATCAAAAATTCCAAACGCGCATTTACTCGACTCGGGAAGCAAAAAACTACTCGATGACATTACGAACAGGAAGGAGAGGATTCGCACGCTGGCTGAAAATTTCAAGTTCAAGGAGGCGCAGGAGGAGATTCTCGCGCTCTGCGCGGAGTTCAACAGATATCTAAGTGAGCGCGAGCCCTGGCGCGAAAAAGATGTGGAAAAGCGCGATGCGTGCCTGTACGTTTGCGCGCGCGGCATCACCTCGGTTGGAATTCTCCTCTCTCCATTCCTCCCTGCCGCGAGCGCGCGCCTTTTCAAACTCCTCAGGCTCGACGAAAAGGAGATTAAGTGGGAGAACGTTGAGCGCGAACTCCTCGCACCAGAAAAAGAAATAGGGGAGGTAAAGCCGCTTTTTGAAAAAATAACTGATGAGAAGATAAAGAGCCAGAAGGAGAAGTTGGGGGCAAAGCGTTAGTACGAGTATACGCCGAGGTCTATGTTTATGTGTTCGGTGGTAACTCCGTCAATTATAATTGGCGAATTGGGTTTCACGCGCACGAACCCCATGTCAACGTTGAATTTGTTTTTGCCAATTCTTGTGAAGACGAGTTCTCCGTAATCGCCCTTGAAATCATCTGGGGAGAGGCGGGCGCAGCCTGAATGGTTGACACGTCTGGCGTGCAGATGAAGTGCGGTTAACACTGTTGGCCCTATTTCGCTGCTTCTGATCTCCGGATGATAATACGCGTCAGGATTGTATTGGCCATTGGAATAGTTTGCAGTGTCTGAAACAACGAGTTTATTCGGAACCATCCTGAGGGTGACATCTCCTATTTCACCAAGGCAGAGCGCACCACCGTGCTCTCCGGTCTTGTCTGCCGTATCCTTATCCAATTCGCTTCCAATTACTAACCGGAATTCGTCGTTTTTAAGCGCATTTAACAAATAGTATATTTTTATCAGGTCGATTAGTTCGAGTTTCTCCAAATCATCTTTTGTCGGGTTCGTTATTATTTTAGTCATCTCTCCCTTACCCGCTGGTGGGTCGGTGTGCGGCAGAGTTTTCAAAATGTCAGCAAGATATGAGGCTAACACACTCTTGTTCTTTATAAGCTCGCGAAGCAGTTTATCCCTTCGCGCGACTCGCATTATATATTCGTGGTTGTGGTTCACTGTTTTTATGATTTGTTCAGCGAAAGGCTTTTTGAAAAGAACCGAAACAGAATCAGAACTCACCAGCATTATCCCTGTAAGCGTGAACGCCAACGCACGACCTAGAATTTTTCCTCCTTTTCCTTTTTTATTAACGGAAACAGCTTCGTTCATGCCTATCATTTATGCGAGTTAAAGCTTAAATACCCGCGCGCAGAAACAAAACCATGAACGACAAGCGCGCGCTCATGTTTTCGCTGTTTCTCGCGTTTTTCCTGCTCGCGCTCTCCGGCTGCGTAAAAACGGTCGCGCGCGTGGAGAAGACGCCGTATCTCGAGGAGGAAAGTTATGTTGAGCGCGTGCCCTATAACGTCACGAGGAACTTCACGTACGCCGCTCCGCTCGAGATTAAGGAGCCTTATACCGTGGTTGAAACATATCCCGAAACAGAGACGTATTTCGTAAGTTACTTCAAGGACAAGGGAGGGCACATCATTTCTGATTTGGTCGCGGATGACGCCGGCGGCGGAAAAGTAGCGGTCAGGAATATGAACAACCTCCCGTTGAATTTCGACATCAATTTCACCACGCGCATAATCCTCCAGGAAAGCGGGCTGTACATTGAGCATCCGA
>JBFMAP010000061.1:0-5657 GCA_040755655.1 Microcaldota archaeon | reverse complement strand
GCCGAAACCGACTACGCGTGCGCGCACGAGGCGTTGACAGGCCAGCAGCCGAACTGCACAGGCGCGGTGAGCGCGTGCAAGTACAGCACGTGCATCGGGGGCGAGTGTGTCATAAACGCGACTGCAAACTGCTGCGGGAACGACAAGTGCGAGCCTGCCGCGAACGAGAACTGCTCGACCTGCTTCAAGGACTGCGGCGTGTGTCCATACAACCCGTATGAATACCCCGCCCTCCAGGCGACGCCCACGAACCCAGCCGAACTGTCCCCGATGATATACGACTGCGACTCGTACCCGATAACAATCTCCGTTTACAACCCGCTCACCGATTACAACCTGCTCATACTCGGCGAGTCTGAGAACGTGATTTCAATAAAAACGCCAGAGGGTTCGATTTGCCGCGTGCCTCCAAAGGACCGCACCCTGTGCGTCGTGACGATGAGCGGCGCGCTCGGGTACGAGTCGAGCGGAGTGATAACCGATGAGGCGAGGCTCATGGGAAGGGAGGACAAGGAGTACGAGCCTTACAAATACATCTACAAAAAATCAATCAACACGACAGTAACCTACGCGATAACCTATTACGCCGCGCCCAAGTGCATACAGAGGTGGTGCAGGACAGGGGACGAGTGGAAGGACCCCGGAAGCGGACGCATATACGCCATTCTCGGGCCGGCGAACTACAAGGAGGAGCGTCGCTGCCACGCGAAAAAAGTGGAGGGCGCGATGACGTACGACGCGTATTTCACAGAGAGGAACAAGAGTGTTTGCATAATAGCCGACTCGCCCACCACCGCGCGCACCGAATCTTGCAAGAGCTACTGAGCGCGCGCTTTTCATTTCGGGTTGATGCTATGAACAAGAGATGCGTTTTCAACAGAAGTTTATCCTCGTCCAACTCGCGCATAGCAGAGCGCGCGCGCCTCGCGCTCGCGGATGATGCTGGGAATGGCGACACCACTTCTCTCGCGCTCATCCCTAAAAACTCGCGCGCAAAAGCATTCATCATCTCGAACTCGCGCGGGGTTTTGTGCGGATTATTCGAGGCTCGCGCGATATTTCGTGGATTGTGTGTGAAGGAACTCAAGCGCGAGGGCGAGCGAATTCGCGCTGGTGAGAAAATAATTTTTGTTGAGGGAAATGCGCGCGAGATTCTCGCGAGGGCGAGGACCGCGCTCAATTATCTGCAGGTTCTGAGCGGAATCGCGACAGCAACTAAAAATCTCGCATCGCGCTTTCCAAACAAAATCGCCTCGCTCAGGAAAACGCACCCTTGCCTAACTTACAGCGAGAAGCGCGCTGTGAAAATTGGAGGGGGGCTGACTCACCGCTTAAACCTCGGCGATGGAATTCTAATCAAGAAAGAGCATCTCGCGCTTCTCGGAGGAGGAAAAAACTCAATAAAAAAAGCGCTCTCGCTCGCCTCGCGCTATCGCGATTCGCATTCGTTGCGCGTGCCTATTGAGATTGAGGTTGAGTCGTTCGAGCAGGCAGTATTCGCAGCCGAGTTCGCGCGCGCAAAAAAAGTTCCGGACGCGATAATGCTCGACAATTTCAGCGCGAGGGATGCGAAACAAACAATTCAGAAAATAAAATCCATCTCACCGCGCGTGTTGATTGAGTGCTCCGGTGGAATAGATGAGAAAAACGCAGCCGCGTACGTCCGCGCGGGAGCAGATGTAATTTCAACGAGCGCGCTCACCCTGCGCGCGAGGCCGCTTGATTTTCATCTTCTGATAAGAAAAATTATGGGTTGAGCATACCACTCAACCGGATTGAATTATACGTTTCTGACCTCAACCTTTTTAAAATATTTCTCCGCGAGCCTCCTGAACTCGAGCAGTTTCTCGCGCGCGTATGGCTTCACTTTCGCGCATTCCGGGTCGAGCGTGGTCATCGGCCTGAACTGCTGCAGATAATAGGCGCGCGCGCCTTTCAGCCATTTTCCAATTTTCTCAACATCACCCGCGTCAACGAGGCCCGGCACGACCGTGGTGCGGAACTCGTAATCGATCCCGCTTTCCATTACGAGGCGCGCGCTTTTTTTAATGTCCTCGATGTTGATTTTCACGCCTGCGGCTTTCTCATATTTTCCAGGCGAACTCTTCACGTCCATCGCCACGTAATCCGCGAGTTTCTCCTTGAGCACGCGCGCAAGAAGCGCGGGGTTCGAGCCGTTCGTATCGAGTTTCACGAGATAGCCCATCTCCTTTATTTTTTTCATGAAAGGAAGAACATCCTCATTGAGAAGCGGCTCGCCGCCGGTGAGCACCACCCCATCCAGATATTTTTTCCTGCGCGCGAGCTCGCGCAGAATTTCCTCCTGCGGAATTTCAGGAAGAGAGGGCGAATCGAGAACCAGGTCGCGATTGTAGCAGAACGGGCAGCGGAAGTTGCAGCGCGCGAGGAAAACTATCGCGGATATGTTGCCTGGAAAATCAATGAGCGAGGTTTTCTGGAATCCTTTAATTATCATCATAGCGAGCGCCCGCCTATTTTTTCTTATACCCCAACATCTTATCGTAAGCGGGATGGTCGATAACCCACAAAACGAATACCACAATCTCAATTCGGTTTCCCTCAATCGTGTAGAGCATCCGCCAATAACCAGTGAGATTTACCTTGAACAAGTTCGAGACATCGAGCTGTTTTGGGATGAGGTTCTGCGGTATTTTTTCTCCGTATGTTGGATTTATTTTTAAAATTTCGGCCTTTTGTTTTATTGATTTGAGGAGTTGCATTTCCTCGCTGTTCGTCTCGCCCCTCTTCGTCTGCTCGCCTACAATTTCATTTAACTTTTCAAACTCCTCCCTAGCCTGCCCCTTCAGAATCACGCTGATTTTTCGGGACTCGCTCATACCTCAAGCCCGCCTTTTTTCAGTTTTTCCAATTCAGCCGGCGCGCGGTAGATCCAAACAACCCCTTTTGTCGAAATCAAAATTTTCCCGCTCCACTGCAAATAATCGAGAATGTGCAGCAGCGTGCCGTGCATCACCTTTCTCGGCAGGCGTTTTTTAAGCTCGGCTATCGTGATTATTTCCTTCGCATCTGCTAGCGTTTTCTCAACCATAAGCACCGTGTTGAGCGTTGGCGAGTGCGCGACCTGCTCTATCAACACAGTTTTTCCTTTTGTCACCCAATCACCTCCAGCTGATATATATTTATATCAAATAAGTATTTAAATATATCTATTAAATATAAAAATAGAAAACAGCGCGCCTAGCACTTCTTTGCCTCTGCGCTCATGCTCGCCTTCACCCTGTCGCTTACAGGCGTCTCGCTGCTACCGTGCGCGCTCCCGAGCGATTTTTCAACCTCGTACTCCTGCCTGTCCCTGAACTCCTGCTGCTTTCCGGCGTTCCAGTTCTGAACAGGCCTGAAATACCCCACCACGCGGCTGTAGACCTCGCATTCCTTTCCGCAAACCATTTTCCCACCTTCCAAATTTCCAATCATAACAATTCATTTTTCACTCGCGCCCGTTGCCGTCGTGCGGGCAGGTGAAGTGCTCGCCAGCGATGTACCCGTGCACAGGGCACACGCTGAACGTGGGCGTGATTGTGTAGTACGGGAGGCGGAAGTTGTACGCGATGCGTTTCACGAGTTTCGCGCACGTCTCCCACTCGCCAATTCTCTCGCCCAAAAACCCGTGAAGCACAGTGCCTCCGGTGTATTTCGTCTGCAGTTCGTCCTGGTGCTCGAGCGCCTCGAAAATATCATCAGTGTAACCAACCGGCAGATGAGTTGAATTCGTGTAATAGGGAGCGGCTCCCTGCTCCTTAACTGCTTTCTCGTTCGCGGTAACTATGTCAGCGTGCTTTGCCTTGTCGAGTTTCGCTAGGCGGTAACTCGTGCCCTCTGCAGGCGTCGCCTCCAAATTGTACAACTGCCCTGTCTGCTCCTGGAAATCCCTCATCTTGTCCCGCATGAAATCAAGCGTCCGTAGCGCGAACTTCTTCCCCTCGCTGTCCGCGATGCCGACCTCCATGAAATTCAGCAGAGCCTCGTTCATACCGTTAATCCCAATTGTAGAGAAATGATGGTTCAGGTCCCCCAGATACCTTTTCGAATATGGCATGAGCCCGTTGTCCATGTTCTTCTGGACCACGCCCCTCTTTATCTCGAGGGAGTTGCGCGCGAGTTCCATCAGCCTGCCGAGCCGTTCGAAAAACTCATCATCGCTGCGCGAGAGGTACCCGAGCCTTGGCATGTTCAGCGTCACAACTCCGACAGAGCCGGTCATCTCGCCTGCGCCGAAAAGCCCGCCCCCTCTCTTCCGCAGTTCGCGCGCATCCAGCTGCAGCCTGCAGCACATCGAGCGCACGTCCCCTGGTTTCAGCTCGCTGTTTATGAAATTTTGGAAATACGGAAGTCCATACCTCGCGGTCATCTGGAAAAGGAGGCGCGCGTTGTCCTCGCCCCAGTCGAACTCGCGCGTTATGTTGTAGGTTGGAATAGGGAACGTGAAAACGCGGCCGTTCGCGTCCCCCTCTGTCATAACCTCAATGAACGCGCGGTTCACCAGCGCCATCTCCTCAACACAGTCCCCGTACGTGAAGTTCTGCTCCTTTCCGCCAACTATCGCGGGCTTATCTTTCATGTCCTCTGGAACCGTCCAGTCAATAGTTATGTTGGAAAATGGAGTCTGCCCGCCCCACCTGCTCGGCACGTTCATGTTGAAAACAAAGCCCTGCACCGCCTGTTTTACCTCCTCGTAATTCAGCCTGTCAGCGCGCACGAAAGGCGCGAGATACGTGTCGAAGGAGCTGAACGCCTGCGCGCCTGCCCACTCATTTTGAAGCGTTCCGAGGTAGTTTATCATCTGCCAGAGCGCGGAATTGAGATGTTTGGGTGGTTTGGAGTCGATTCTGCTCTGCACGCCGTTGAACCCATCAGTTAGAAGCTGGCGCAGGCTCCAGCCTGCGCAATAGCCCGAAATCCCCATGCTCAAATCATGAATGTGAAAATCTCCATCCTTGTGCGCGTTGCTTATCTCAGGTGGATAAACATTATTCAATGTGTATTGCGCGATGAACGTGCCGGCTGCGTAGAACAGAAGGCCCGAGAGCGAATAGCCAGCGTTGCTGTTCTCCCTCACGCGCCAGTCGGACTGCCTCAAATAGCCATCTATCGTGCGGTCTATGTACCCGAGCACGTGCGCGGTTTCCCTTATTTTCCTCCTCTGCTCGCGGTATAGTATGTACGCCTTCGCTGTTTTCGCGTGCCCGCTCTCAATAAGCACCTTTTCAACCACATCCTGTATGTCCTCCACGCCAGGGACCGCCCAACTTTTGTACCTCGCCTCGAGCGCGTCCACAACCTTATCCGAAAGGACTTCTGCGAGAGCCTCGTCCTTTCCACCCATTGCTTTCGCAGCCTTGAATATGGCTTCCTTTATCTTCGCCTGGTCGAAATCCACAACCCTGCCATCCCTCTTTTTTATTTTCTTGATGCGGCACTCGCGCATTCAACCACCTAATTCTCGTAATTCTTCGTCAATTGCCGTATATCTCTTCAAACACAACCTGTTGGGGCCGCAATGCCGTAAGACTACAACCTATGCTATTTATAAACCTTTCCGTGCGCCCGCGCGTGCCGTCAGAAAATCCCGTTTTTCGCGCGTTTCTTGCGCTTTTCGCATTCGCGTTTTAATGAAT
>JBFMAP010000060.1:0-5852 GCA_040755655.1 Microcaldota archaeon | reverse complement strand
GAACATAGACGCGAGCCTTATGCAGCTTTTCCTCGCGCTCCACGAGATAAAAGATGAGAGGCCTGCGCGCGTGCGAGCGGTTGTTCCTTATCTCCCGTACGCGCGCCAGGACAAGAGGTTTCTCGAGGGAGAGGCGGTGAGCGCGAAAATTATATGCGGTATGATTGCGCGCGCAGGCTGCGACGAACTGATAACGTTCGACTGCCATTTCCTCAAGCGCGCTGGGAATTTCGAATACGAGGGGCTGAAGATAAAGAACCTCACAATGGGCGAGGAGCTCCTCTCCGCGGCCAAGAAATTCTGCAAAAACCCCCTCATAATCTCGCCTGACGAGGGCGCGAGGTATCTTGTTGAGAAGGAGGAAAGCGGTCGCGTGATGAAGAAAGAGAGAGGGGAATATGTGAAAAAGGGAAGCACCACGTTCCGAGAGGCGAGAATAGTCAGGGGCGTTTCTGACGTGAAAAGGCGCGACATCATAATCATCGACGACATGGTCGCCAGCGGCGGGACGATGCTCAAGGCGGCTCGCGCGTGCAGGAAATTGGGCGCGGGAACGATAGTTTGTTGTGCAACGCACGGGCTGTTTTTGGGGGACGCACACAAAAAACTGCTCAGGGAGGGCGCGAAAAAAGTGATTTCATCGAATACCATTCCGCACGAGACATCGCGCGTCTCCGTAAAGAAAAAAATAGAGGCAGTGATATGAGCATCGGAGTCAGGATGGAAAAGCTCGCGCACAAAATACAAGAGCAGTGCGCGCACATCAACGAGAAAAGCACGGAGAAATTCCTGCGCGCGCTCCTCGGCGCGAGGAGGATATTCATACACGGGGTCGGGAGAAGCGGCATGGTCGCGCGAGCGTTCGCGATGAGGCTCATGCACCTCGGCTTTGATGTTTATGTCGTTGGAGAGACGATAACCCCGGCGATACGCAAGGGCGACCTGTTCATAGCGGTCTCCGGCTCCGGGAAAACCTCATCGGTAAATGTCGTCGCGCGCGTCGCAGAGCAGAAAAAGGCATTCGTTGTGGCGGTGACCTCGAATCAAAACTCCGAACTCGCGAGGTGCGCGGATTTGGCCGTTCAGATAAAAGGGCGCGCGCCCCGCTCGCTGAGCCCTGACTACGACGCGCGACAATTGGTAGGCGAGCACGAGCCGCTAACTCCGCTTGGAACGCTGTTCGAACTGACGACGATGGTCTTTTTCGACGCGGTTATCGATGAGTTGATGCTGAGGAGGAACAAAGGGGAAAATGAGATGAGGGAGAAGCATACTGATTTGGAGTAGGGGGTGGTTGGATGATGTTCAAACTCAGGGACGAAATGATTCCGATTCTCGCGATAGCACTTTCCTTTCTGATTGCGGTTGCCGCCTATCCGCATCTTCCAGAGCGCATACCGGTTCACTGGAACGCGGCAGGCGAGGTCGACAGGTACGGGCCAACCCTTTCTATTTTCGCGCTGCCGGTCATCATGCTCGCGCTTTACCTCGTCATCTCAGTGCTTCCTTTCATAGACCCGCTCAGAAAGAACTACAACAGGTTCTACATGGAATTTATACAACTGAAGCTCGCGTTTCTCGTCCTGCTTTTCTACATCTTCTCGCTATCGCTTCTTTCTGCGCGCGGGAACTACGTCTCAATGTCCGACGGGATAATCCTCTCAATCTCGATGCTCTTCTTCTTCATAGGAACGATAATGCCGGGGTTCAAGAGAAACTATTTCGTGGGGATACGCACGCCATGGACGCTCGCGAGCGACTTTGTGTGGGACCGCACGCACGCGTTCGGGGGAAAGGTGTTCATGTTCATGGGCGCGCTCGGGCTCCTCGCGCTCTTCTTCAAGCAGCACGCGATACTCGTTTTCTTCGTGCCAATGATACTCGGGATAGCCGCGGTGATTGTCCACTCGTACCTGACTTTCCGCAAAACAGAGGGAAAATTCGGCAGAAAGAGATGAGACGACTCATTTTTTTCTCTTCAAAACTTCCTTCAGGAATGCGACGAACAGGGGCGCGGGGCGCTCGAGCCTGCTCTTGAGTTCAGGGTGCGCCTGCGTCCCTACGCCCCAGCCGTCAGGCCACTCTATCATCTCGACAATTTTTTCATCAGGAGAAACACCTCCTATCACGAGCCCGCTCTCCTCGAGCTTCTGCCTGAACTCGTTGTTGAATTCATATCTATGGCGGTGGCGCTCGTGAATCAGGTCAGCACCGTACGCAGAGTGCGCGCGCGTCCCCTTCTTCAGTTTGCATGGGTATGAGCCGAGCCTCATGGTCGCGCCCTTGTCCTCAACTGTCCGCTGCTCGGGCAGCAAATCAATAACAGGATATTTTGTGTTCGGGTCGATTTCAGTGGAGTTCGCGCCATCCATCCCGCACACATTCCGCGCCCATTCAACCACAGCGAGCTGCATCCCAAAGCACAATCCAAGATAGGGAATTTTGTTCTCCCGCGCCCATCTTATGCAGTTGATTTTTCCCCCTGTCCCGCGCGAGCCGAACCCGCCCGGGACTATGATGCCGTCGCAACCCTTCAAAACATCAAGCGTCTGCTTCCCGTCCTCAATTTCCGTCGTTTCTATCCATTTGACTTCAACACTGCAGTCAGTGTGCGCGCCTGCGTGGACGAGCGCCTCCTTTATGCTCACGTACGCGTCCCTGAGCGCGGTGTATTTCCCCGTTATCCCGATGACAGCGCTGTGTTTCGGGTTCTTAATTTTCTCGACGAGCGCGCCCCATTCCTTCAGGTCTGTATCGGAGGAGGCGAGGCGCAGCCTCTTCATCACGAGTTCGCTCAGATGCTGCTTCTCGAAAATCTCCGGAACCTCGTAAATCGTCTTAACGTCCGGGTCGTCTATTATCGCCTCAACTGGCACGTTGCAGAACATGCTCATCTTTTTCTTCGTCTCCGCGCCCAGTTTCTCGGTTTCGCGGCATATTATGAAATCCGGCTGGATGCCCATGCTGAGGAGGAGCTTCGTCGCGTGCTGAGTCGGCTTCGTCTTCTGCTCCCCGCTTCCTGTGAGCACAGGAACGTACGTGAGCTGAATAAATGCGACGTCCTTCTCCTCGAACGCGAACTCCCTCATAGCCTCTATGAAATAGGAGTTCTCGATGTCGCCAGCCGTGCCTCCGACCTCAACCATAACCACATCGGCATCGAAATCGTGCCCAACCTTCTTTATCCATTTCTTAATCTCGTTCGTGAGGTGGGGCACAATCTGGACGTCATAACCAAGATAACCGCCCTTCCTCTCCTTCTCAATGACGAGTTTGAAAATCTTCCCGCCGGTTAGGCTGTTTATGGAATTTAGGTCGATGTTGAGAAAGCGCTCGTACGTGCCGAAGTCCATGTCGCACTCAGTCCCGTCGTTGAGGACGAACACCTCGCCGTGGCGGTACGGGTTCATCGTCCCACAGTCAACGTTCAAATAGCCGTCGAACTTTATCGGCACGACCTTCAGTCCGCGCGCCTTCAGACTCCTGCCCAGAGAAGAAGTGACGATTCCCTTCCCCAGCCCGGACATCAGCGAGCCGATCACGATGATGTACCTGCGCTTCTTTTCCTCCTTTGTTTCAGTTTCCTCAGGCATAGATATTTATAAGTCCCAAAGTTTTTAAACTATACGATTCGCATGGGCGACAGCGAGAAACTCCACCGCCTCCACCGCGTCTGGAGCGACGAGCGGGAGACGAAGAACCTCCAGCCATTAGCGGACGATTTCTATGCGGCTATGGGCGAATACATACGGGAAAAGGCCGGCGCGCTCGTGCTCGAGACTGAGAAATCCCTCGCGCGAGGCGCGAAGCCTGATGAGCGCGAGCTCACGCAGATGCTCGCCGAGGCGCTTGAGAGCGACGTGAAGAAAATAGCCGAAGTCTATCGGGCGCGCGATGAGAAGATAATCAACGCGATAACGGCTGGCACGCTCGAGGAGGAAAAACTCAGCGCGGACGAGAAAATTTTATACCGCTCGTTCATCTCCGCGCACGCGCGCCAAAAGGAGAAGGCTCTCGGCGCGATAAACGGCTCCATAGCAAAGGCGTACCAGCGGATGCTGAAACTCGCGCACCTCTACTCCACGCGGCCTGACAAGACAATCGTGCTCGAGCCAAATGCGATTAAGCCTGGAATTCTTGAGATGCTCGACGGCGCGCGCCACAGCGTTTATGTGGTTTCTCCGTGGATATGGGGCGTTGAGGAGATAGTGGAGAGGTTCGAGGCGCTGAAGGGAAAGAACTGCGATGTCCGCGTGGTGTGCAGGCCTGCGATGCAGGACGACAAGGGGCACGGCTCGCTTCTCGCGAAATTAAACGAGCTCAACATCCCAGCGCAGCTGAACGACCACGTGCACAGCAAGTTCATAATCGCGGACGAGGTCGAGGTGCTCTTCTCCTCCGCGAACCTCACGGCCACGAGCCTCGAGCGGAACGTGGAGCACGGGATGAGGACGCACGACCTCTCGATTGTCGAGAAATATGTGGGCGAGTTCGAGAAGTTGTGGCGCGGCGAGGCGCGCGCAGGAAATATTTAATAATGTGCGCGCGGGAAATCAAGACTCATTAATTACGCGAGGTGCGGTGATGGGAAAGAGAAAGCCCAGGATGATACCTCTCTCAAAGATAAAGGCAAGGCGCGCGAAAAAGCCGGCCGAGAAAAGGGAAAAGAGGGAATACGTGGACCCCATACGCGAGAGGTTCACGGTAGAGGGCGTTGACGCGACCTCGATTGGCGGGTGAAACCCTGGCAGGCGCGGAACTTAAAACAAAACTCGAGGACATGCTGAGGTTCTTCGAGACGAACAGAAAGAGCGCGGGCAGCGTGGAGGAGAGGGCAAAAATCGACGGCATAATCCGCGCGCTGAAGGATGCGCTGGGCGCGGATTTGAAAAATGCTGAGCGCGCGCACGCCTATTTCTCAGGGCTCGGCCAGGGATACCAAAAAATTGCGGCGCTGCTCCGCGAGTACATAGAAGACAGAAAGAAGCCCGCGGGCTCACTTGTTCAGGAGAAGGTTGTAAAATAGCGCGGAAAGCGTCACAACAAGCACCGCGCCTATTCCGATTGGCATGTACCATTCAAGCTCGTAAGCGTCGTTGAACCATACCGCTATGAAGCCCCCTATTATGAGCGCGAAAACAACGCTCATTATGCCGGCTGCTATTTTTTTGTCCATCAAACCCCCTCGTTATATTCTGCAACCGTGTGATTTTAAACACTATCTTTCTTCACGCTCCGAGATACCTTTCAAAAACCTTGAGCCCGCGCAACAACCCCTGTTTAAGTTCGTACTGGTCAATCCATCTTTCCGTTACTTCCCATTGCTTGTCCGCCCCTCTCATCGCGTCCTCTGCCATTTTCCTCTGTAAAAGCTCCTCGTGAACCGGTTCTGTCCGCATCGGCTCAACACGCCTGCCCGGCTCTCCGCCACCGTCAAGGCTTGCCCTGAGGCTCGAGAACATGCCGTAGGACAGCATAAGCGGTGATGAAAGCGTGATTTGCTCAACCTTCTCTTTTTTCTTTCCGAGTTTTTCTTCAAGCTCGCCAAATTCCTTTTTTTCTTTCTCGCTTAAAACCCCGGACTGTTTGAGCTGTTCAATCTGTTTCAGTGCATGAGTGAACAGCGCGCCAGGCTTCTCGGGTTTGAAGACGCCGAAGAAGTGACGGCTCTCCTCATATCGGTAGTAGTCAGTTTGTGAAAGTAGCCCCGGGTCTTTCTTGAATTCCTCGAAATACCCCTCCTTGTCCAAATCCTCAGTTAGTCTGCGATTCGTCTCCTCCATAACCCCATTAACCTGCGGGTACGCGCGCATTGCAAGGACCTGCTCAATTTTAGGCCGGTTGGCAAGTTC
>JBFMAP010000059.1:0-6277 GCA_040755655.1 Microcaldota archaeon | reverse complement strand
AGGCGCATACCTGATGGCGATATCGATAGGGTTTTTCATCGTGTTCCCGCTGACGTACGTGTTCGATATGAAATTGATGGAGGAGGTCAGCCTTGACAAAAGTTTTACGCAGTGGTGCAGTTCGGGGAGGAGCGGCGTGTCGGACGTCTTTTCAATGCTTGGGCACGGGACGGTCTGCAACAACCTGCAAACAATAGGGATGATGCTCCCCCAGGCGGTCTTCCTTCCTGCGCTCAACCTGATAATAACAATCACGTTCATCCGCGTGCTCGTGACCGTGTTCACGTATGATTACCAATTGATGGAGTGGGCGTAAAATGAAAACAGCACTCGCGATCATTTCGCTTGCAATGCTCCTGTTGCTTTTGTCAGGGTGCAGCGCCCCGGGCTGCATACGGACAGGCGAGTTGTGCGCGGTCGCGCCGTGCAACTGCTGCTCTGGCGAGTGCGTGCCAACCACAGGCGGGTGCGTGTGCAGGCCGACGGCCTCGAGCCTGTGGCAGAGGTGGGGAGGGACGTGGCAGTCCGCAGGCGGGCTCGTGATAATCATCGCCGTCTTCGCGCTCATATCCGCCTGGATGGTCGCGCGCGCGTTCCAGTTGCGGGATTTGGAAACGCTCCTAAAAAACGAGATCTACCAGGCGTTCGTCTCAGCGATACTATTCGGCGCTTTCGTCGTGTTCGTCCCGCTTCTCGAGTCCGTCTCGCAGGAGTTCGGCGCGAAGGTTCTCGGGAGCCAGGCCGGCTGGAGCGCGTCCAATGCCACAGGCACGTGGGTGATAACCCCGAACGCGAGCGCGTACACATACCGCTACAGGGAGACAGGAAGCGGCGCAGGAAAGGCCGCTGGGAGATGGGAGGAGATTCAGGGCGGAACGATAGACTGCGCGTACCCCTGCCACTTCTACCTCGCGCGCGCGTTCCTCGGCAGAACGTACGAGCAGATAGCAAAGCAGGCGCGCGCGAGCGTCAAAATGTACGCAGAGCTCGTGTTCATAGAAACCGTCCACTACGGCGGATACATAAACATCCTGGGCGTGCCCTTCTCGCTGAGGTTCGACATCGCGCCGTTCGCAGGCTACGGGGTGCTGTACGAGCAGATAGGGACCGCGGTGGACTTTATGGCAAAGGCGATGCTGAGCGTGAAGTTTCAGGAGCAGGCCCTGCTCTACATACAGAACGGCGTGTTCCCGATATTTCTCGTCGCAGGGCTGATTCTGAGGACGCTGTGGTTCACGCGAAAACTCGGCGGCCTGCTCCTCGCGATAGCGCTCGGCGTGTATTCGATATTCCCGCTGTTGTACGTCCTCGGCTGGTACACCATCGACGTCATCCCGGTTATGCCGCAACTCAGCACGACGCTCATCCCGAGCGGAACCCCGCAGCCAAAGGACCTCATCCTTTTCACGCACGACCTCACGCCGGACTCGAGCAAATTCTCGCACGTGCTCTTCACGCAGTACGACCCTGTGACAGGGATGCCTGACTCGGTCGGAGTCCTCGACACTACGGCGATGCTCATGCTCCCTGCGCTCGCGCTCCCGCTCCTGAACATCTTCATAACGCTCGCGTTCATAAAGGCGCTCAGCCCTGCCCTGGGCGGCGATGTTGAAATCGCGGGGCTCACGAGACTGCTGTAGGTGTGAATGATGAATGAAAAAATAAAAATGAAAAACAAAATTTTGCTCGCGCTAGTCGCGCTCGCGCTTCTCTCCACGCTCGCGCATGCGGATTGTACTTCGGTCTGGTGCCAGAGGTGGCAGACGGTGGCGCTCATAGTGCTGCTCACGATGTTCACGGTGATGGCGCTCATATACGCCGTGGGCGTGGGGTTGAACTCCAACAATCTCGTCAATTTCGCTCGCAACGAGTTCTACCAGCTCGCAGCGACCGCGTTCATGCTCGGGATGCTCATATCCGCGGACTGGTACCTGAACACCATGCTTTTCCCGGCGTTCTGCAGGACGTCTTTCATCGAGGGCGGCGGCGCTTACACATATTCGTCCTTCTCGTGCGCCGCGGACTGGAACGCGCTCCAGAACCACGCGGTCGCCTATGCGCGCGGGCTGCGCGAGCAGATAACAGGCTATGTCAGAACGATGATACACTTCGACATCATCGCAGGCGCGATCGCCTCGATGACGCTCATGTTCGACATAAAGCAGGCGCTCACGTTTGATATCGTGCCTGGCGCCGCTTTCAGGCCTGTGATCGACATGTTCGGGTACGCGCTCTCCATACTTTCAATCGCGATGATACAGCTGCGCGCGCAGGAGATGCTCCTTGAGTTCGCGCGCGATTACATGTTCGCGTTCTTCCTTCCTGTGGGGATTGCGCTGCGCGCGTTCCCGTTCACGCGCATGGCAGGGGGCGCGTTCATCGCGATTTCAGTTGGTTTCTACATCGTGCTTCCGCTTGCGTACCTCGCTTCGGAGCAGATTGTACGCGAGCACTGCAGCAACTACAAATGCAGCGGAAGCCTCACGCTCGCGATGGCAGGGAACGCGCGGGACGTGATTGACGACATGTTCAACAGGGGCGGGAGCGCGCCCTCGGAATTCATGAAGGAGATGACGTACGAGGGCGATTTCGGCCCGATGCTCTACATGTCCGTTGTCGCGGCGACAATACTCCCGCTGATGTGCCTGATTGCGACGATAATGTTCACGAGGTCGCTCGCGTCGCTGCTGGGCGCGGAGATTGACTTCACCTCACTGATAAAAATAATCTAGCGTGATGGAAATGGCAATGCCGAACGCGTGTGCATCGCCTGCCGAATGGCTCGGGAGCTGGCAGGGGCTGAGTTTGATAGGCATACTCACCTCTTATTTCGTGATCTCGCTGCTCTACATGATAGGCACGTACATAGGGAGCCCCTGGCTCGTCGCGCGCGCAAAGAACGAACTGTACCAGGTCTTCATGACCGCGCTCTTCCTAGCGTCAATCGTCCTCCTGGTCACTGCGCTGTGCTCGCTCGATTTCTCGGATTTCGGAATGGGCGTTGGCGGGAACATGTTCGACATCGCAGAATTGTACCTCCTGTGGCTCAGGGACAAGACCGCAGCGGTTCTCGGAAGCGTCCTCGGGATGTCGAACATCGTGATGATGCTCTCCTCCTTCATGGGCGGGTTGCCCCTCACGTTCGCGACAGTGATACTGCAGCCTTTCGCAGGGCTTGGCGCGCTCATGACGATACTGAATTTCCTCGTGAACGTGGTTATGATATGCCTGCTCGTGACAATCGCGCAGATTGTCGTGCTGAAAATCATAAACATGGGGATGCTCAGCGTTCTCCTCCCAGTCGGCGTCGTGTGCCGTTCGTTCCCGGTCACGCGGAAGTTCGGTGGCGCGCTGATGGGGATAGCGCTCGGCCTCTTCGTCGCGTATCCGTTCATGCTCATGCTGAACTTCGTCGTGCTCGGGCAGCCCACGAGCGTGGAGGGCGTCTCGGCCTGGCGCGACATTCTCGAATCCTTGAAATCCAGCATCCCCTCAATCGCGGTCGCAGCAGCCACTGGGAACATACTGGCCGCGGTCTTCACTGTAGAATCGCTCATCGCGGACCTGTTCCTGAACAGGGCGCTCTCGCAGATCGCGACAGTGATTTTCGCCGCTTTCCTGCTCCCTGCGATAAACAGCATAATAATAATAGCGGTCGTGCGGGACCTCTCGCGCGCCCTAGGCGAGGAGACCGACATCACCACGCTCACGAGGATGGTATAGATGTGGAACACAACGACAAACAATGACAAACGACACTCGCACGAGACGCGAACGCGAGACATTGGCACGAACGCGAGAGCGGACAAGCGACACGAGCACGAGACGCGAAACAAAAGCGCAATGCAACTGGCACGATGCGCGCGCTGGACGCCAACACGAAACACGATTGCGAGCGCGGGAGTGAGCGTGGGACACACGCGCGAGCATGGACGGGATGCAGGCGCAAACACACGGCGCGACCGCGAGCACGCGCGACACGAGCACGAGCGACACGAGCACGAGCGTGGAATGATATGAGTTATTGTTGTATGAGTTGAGTTTATGTGGAACACAACAGCGGCGGACCTTGGAAGGACGATAGCAGGCGATGCGAGCTGGGCCGCGCTCGCGCTCCTAGCGATAACGATACAGGTTTTCGTGGTCGCGCTCGCGTACATGCTCTCCAAATTTTTCGAACTCCCTGACTTGAGGAGATGGGTGAAGAGCGAACTGGCGCAGGTGCTCGCGTCAGTGATTCTCGTGTTCCTGCTTTTCACGCTTGTAACCGGCGAGTCCTACGGCATCGGGCTCATCCAGAACCAGACAGAGATTTTCGCAGGCAGCATAGTGATGCCAGGCATGGCAGGGCTCGCGAAGGTCAGCCCGTTCGACGCGAGTTACGTATACCTGCGCGCGATGCTCAAGTGCGTGGAGGCGAAATACAAGGGGACTTACAGGGCCGGGATAGAGCGCCTTCTCGCGAGCGACATCATAATCTCGCCGTTCATCTTCAGGATTCCAATCCCGTTCAAGTGGTTCTCGTACCCTCTGTACAGCATGATTGTCGAGGCGCACTACAAGGCGAACAGCCTCGTATGGCTCGCGCTCGCGCTCTACTTCCAGTACAACTTCCTCCAGTGGGTCGAGACCACGATGTTCACCGTTTATCTTCCGATAGGAATCATCCTACGAATATTCCCGTACACGCGCGGGGCAGGCGCGCTGATGATAGCGCTCGCGATAGGGCTGTACATCGTCTATCCACTGATGTTCGTCGTTGTGCTGATGAACTCCGGCTCGCCGCCTTCAGGATGCGAGGCCCCGCAGATAACCACCAGCGTGAACATATGCGCGAGCGACCCTGCAGCTTTCGCCACGCTGATAAAGGTCGCGCAGGCAGAGGCCGCGCTCGGCTCCTCAGGCCTCGGGGGCCAGACAGTGAGCATGATAGTCTACGCGTTCTTCTACCCGGTGGTCGTTCTTGTGGTCACGTTCGCGTTCGTGCGGGCGATCGCGCCTGTGCTCGGCGCAGACGTTTCCGAGATGGGGAGGAGTCTATTTAAAATATTGTGACGAAGGGTGTTGACGTGAAAAAAATAATCCAGAGGAACGCTGGCGTCCTCGCGCAGATGACGCTCCTCGCGATAATACTCCTGGGGACGATACTCGTTCTCATCTCGTCCCTCTCATCCCCGCCTCCCACGCTGCCGCAGGCAGGCGAAAACCTCTCGGCGTTCCAGATAGGAAACTTTTCCGGAAACGCGACTCAAAAACCCAGGGCAGAGCCTCTCAACTGCACCCCGCTGTTCAACCTCAGCCCGATGTTCTCCTACACATACAGGGTATCCATGAACAGCCAGTACGGCGGGGCGCAGGAGGCGCTCACGTCATACGAGTATCTCGGGACAGAACTCGTGGATGGAACAGACACGCACAAGATTGAGATTTCAACGAACGCGTCTGTGCAGGGGCAGAGCGCGAGGATGAGCAGTCTGATGTGGCTCGAGAAGAGCACCCTGAAATGCAAGAAACTCCAGATTTCGATGAGCGTGATGGGCGGCCAGCCCTTCACCACCGAAGCAGAGTGCGAGGAAGTCGAGGGAATCCCAGGCGTGATGTGCAAGGAAACCCTCGCAGGCGCTGCGCAAATCGGGCGCGAGGAGGTCCGCGTGCCTGCTGGCGTTTTCAATACGACCATTTATTCAGTTCCCGAGGAGGCAAGCACTCTCTGGATCGCAGAGGGGGTTCCAGTGCCTGTGAAAATAGTCTCCACCGCAGAGGGCGGGGGCGGAAGCATGGAACTGATAAGTTTCAAAACGGGTTAGCGTGATGAAATGAGAAATGAAATCTCGCAGTTCGCTTTCTTCGCTCTAGCGTTCCTTTTCCTATTTCTGTTCGGATGCCTCTACATGACCCCGCGCACGAGCATACCGAACACCATCGAAGTGAAAATTGAGGCCAGTTCGTCCTGCGAGAACGCGACCTGCATGTGCCAGGTGAGGGCGAAGAGGCCGCTGTACACGCGGTGGGAGTGCAGCGCAGGCTACACCGGCATGGGGGGGCAGCTCGAGCCGCGCGAGTTCAACACGAAGTGGGGGGACAGTTGCACAGACATCCGGACAACAGGCGCGCCGATGTTCGTATGCTTCGGTTATACACCTTGCAACGACAACGGGAAATGGACGAGGATGACGTGCGACAACTGCTGCAACTGCGGCGGCATAGGAACACAGGACTTCCCAGGGTGGCAGGTTGTCGGCTGCGGCTGCGGGGGATGCTTCCTCTGCTGCAGTTG
>JBFMAP010000058.1:0-6296 GCA_040755655.1 Microcaldota archaeon | reverse complement strand
TAGGGAGAACGCGTTTCCATTTCTTCTGGGTCGGGACTTCTTTCTGCCATTCGAGATAATGTTTAAAGAAAGGGACAAGAAAGTGGTTATGAAACAAGTTGGCGAACGCGAGCAGGGTGTTTGAGATGTTCATACCGGTTATAGACGTTGGAGGGCAGTACAACCACCTGATATACCGCGCGCTCGTCGAGGAAGGCGTGGACAGCGAACTCGTGGGAATGGAAATCACGCTCGCTGACCTTGAGAAGAAGGGCGCTGACGGGCTCGCGATGGGCGGAGGGCCCCAGAGAATCGGGTGCGAGATGGAGAAACTGGGTAATCTTCCTGACGTGATAAAGCGCGCGAAATTCCCTCTTCTCGGGATATGCGTCACGCACCAGCTGATTGCGCGCGTCTTCGGGGGAGAGGCAGGGCCTGCGAAGGAGCCGGAGTACGGCGTGGTTGAGGTGCGCGTGGATGACGAGGACGAAATTCTGAAGGGGCTCGCGCCCTCGTTCAACGCGCTCCAGACCCATAATGACGAGGTGACGGTAATGCCGAAGGATTTCAGGGCGCTCGCGCACTCGAGGAACTGCAGGGTGCAGGCGATGCGGCACGCGCGCGAGCCTGTTTTCGGCGTGCAGTTCCACCCCGAGTCCTCGCACACGGAGAAGGGCGCGCTCGTTTTCAGGAATTTTATTGAGATTTGCAGGAAATGAATCAAAACCCTCGCAATGAAAACGTCACGTTGAAATTACCGTCTCGCGTTCCGACTAGTTTTTCATTTCTTTTTGTGTTTGGTATATTGGGGTTGTTTGGGCCGTCCTTTTCCTTGTCGTAGTTCGAGAAAGAAAATGTCAGCCAGACTGGGTGCGCGCGGAATTCGCCCACGCGGAACGAGGTCCAACACATCGCAGGGTTGTGCTCGAGCTTCCCCTTCTCGAACCTCTGGGCGAAACCGTACTCGAACGAGCCGTTGCTCTTCATTTTCAGATTCGCCTGTATGACGCCGACGATGTTCGCGATGAAGTCGGAGATGCTCGCGCCGCCGTTCTTCTTGTAGTTGTTTGTCCCGTCGTAAGCCTCTATCCCCAGACCAGCCGTGAGAGCGAGCGTGCTCGCGAGTGCGCGCGGATGCGGCGCGCCAATTTTTTCAAAGAGGCGCGCGCCGTATTCCGTCATCGTGGATGTGAGGAGAACGTGCTGCATCTTGTCCGTCCCGCGCAGTAGTTTCGTCTCGCCCTTCTCCCAATCCAAAGTCATTATGTGGAAGCTGCCTCCCGCGTTACCAATTCCCGTGACCGCGAGCCATACCGCAGTAGCAAAAGTGGCAATCCTGAGCGCGAGGCGAGTTTTGTGTTTTTTGGGCTTGATAAGTTCGTCTGATAGTGGCTCTGGAAAACGGGCAGACGAAGCGTGTATTGCGATATCTCTTTTAGAGCGAAGGGCGAACATAAGATAATGTATTTGAAACACCTTTCTAATATATTTTGCGCGCGTAGTTGGGGCGCTAATTATTTTAAATGCGCGAGGTCTAATTCTACGCGTGCAGGGGTGGCGGAGCCAGGTCAATGGCCCCTTTTTCTTTTTCGAAAAGAAAAAGGCCCCAGGGTTCAAAAAGAAAAGGCCGACGATACGCGCCAGCTCCATGAAGAGAACGCGAATGCGAAATGGAGGCGAGACTCAAGATCTGGTCTCTTAGGAGTTCGAGAGTTCAAAAGCGCGCAACTGCTGAAAATCTCTCCCCCTGCATCTTTTTTTACTACCTTTCTGCGCGATGCTAGGGATGAAAGTCAGAAACGGCATTCCGCGATTTCGCAAAACGCGTTTAGACTTTTTTTACGTTCTTTGCGCGCGGCCCTTTTTCGCCGGCTTCAACATCGTATTCCACGACGTCGCCGACCGCGAGCGCGGCTCCGCCTTCTATCGCAGAAGTGTGCACGTACACGTCCGTGCCGTCGTCGCCCGTAATAAATCCAAAACCCCGCGCGGGGTTAAACATCTTTATTTTTCCTCTCATTAAATCCCTCCTCATTTAAATTTCATGTTGCTTTTTGAAGCGCATAACTTATAAAAGTTTATTCTACACGTAGTTTCTCTTTTCTCCACCTGCATCTTGTTTTTTCAAACCTGCTCGAACCTCGCCTGGAAGAAGCGGAGCGAGGGCGGCTCGTGCACCATTTTCAGCCCGCGGATGTCGTTCCTGTGCTCGTAAAGGTGGATGACGGATTCCGCGACGTATTCCATGTGCGTGTTCGTGTAAACCCGGCGCGGGAGCGTGAGCCTCACAAGTTCGAGTTTCGGGAATATGTTCTCGCCTGTTTTGCGGTCGCGGCCCTTCGAGACCGCGCCCCTTTCCATCGCCCGCACTGCGGAATCCTCGTAAATCGCAGCGGAGAGCGCCTGCGCAGGCCACTGCTCGCGCGGGATGTGCGGCACGATTTTGAGCGCGTTAAGGAACACCGCGTGGCTGCCGACCG
This sequence comes from Microcaldota archaeon, assembly GCA_040755655.1. Lineage (GTDB taxonomy): Archaea > Micrarchaeota > Micrarchaeia > Burarchaeales > JBFMAP01 > JBFMAP01. The sequence continues at coordinate 3,837 of JBFMAP010000058.1, read as the reverse complement.
GCCGAACGATTGGAACGCCTGCGTCCATGAGCATTTTTCCCAAATAATTCGTCTGGCCGATGCGGTATTTCAAATATTCGTACTCCGCGCCCTCGCGCAGCCCGCGCGCAACAGCCTCCATGTCCCTGCCGGCCATCCCCCCGTACGTGTGCAGGCCCTCGTAAGTGACCACCATCGCGCGCGTGTCCTCGAAAATCTGCTTATCGCGGGTGGCGATGAACCGCCAATATTAACGAGCGCGTCCTTCTTCGCGCTGTAGATGCACGCGTCCGCGCAGCCCATCAGTTCATGCAGGATTTCCACGATGCTCTTGTTCGCGCAGCCAGGCTCGCGCTCCTTTATGAAGAACGCGTTCTCGCTCGAGCGCGTGGCGTCGAAAATAAGCTTGAGGCCGTAATTTTTGCATATTTTTGAGACCTCGCGCGCGTTCGCGAGCGAGACGGGCTGCCCGCCCGCCATGTTGCAGTCCATTTCCAAATAAACGAACGCAATCTTCTCTGGTCCGTTTTCCTCAATCACCTTCTTCAATTTTGCAGGGTCAATGTTTCCCTTGAAAGGATGCTCTGCGTCAGGGTCGTGCGCCACATCAAAAATCACATCAACCATAGTCGCGCCCTGCAGTTCCACGTGCTCGCGCGAGGTCGTGAAGTACATGTTGCGCGGGACGAGCAGGCCAGGCTTCTTGATGAGCGCGCGCGACATAAGATGCTCTGCGCCCCTTCCCTGGTGCGTTGGAACCATGTAGGGAAATCCCAAAATATCTTGAACGGATTTCTCAAGGTTGTAGAAATTCCTGCTGCCTGCGTACGCCTCGTCCCCGAGCATCATCCCCGCCCACTGGTTGTCGGACATCGCCGCGGTTCCGGAGTCGGTGAGTAGGTCGATGTAAACGTCTTCAGAGCGGAGAAGGAAAGTGTTGAAGCCTGCTTCGCGAATCGCCTGCCTCCTCCTTTCAGGAGAGGGCGTGTTCACTGGCTCGACGACCTTAATCTTGAAAGGTTCGGGCGGACCGCGCACCAAACTTTTTCTCGAAGCCATTGTGGATACACCTCGCGGAATTTTGAAAAGAATTCGAACGCGCAGAGTTAAATTTGTTGCGGTATCGGCGCGTGCGCTACTGTTTTTTCCTCAGAAGTTTTTTCGCAACCGTCTTTTCCACCGTCTTCTCGACAGCCATGCCCATCCTCGCAACAGTTCTCACAGGCTTCGCGACTGTCCCAACAACCGTCTTCTCGACCGCGCCGACCGTTTTCACTATCTTCCCAACCGGCTTCGCGACTGTTCTAACAACGGTTTTCTCTACCCTCATTCCGACCCTCGCGGCAGTCCTCACGGGCTTCTCAACGGTTTTCGCCATCGTTTTCGCGACCCTTTTCGTGACCTCGCCGGTGGCCGCGAGCGAGCGCCTGACCCCGCCGTTTTCCACCTTTGTGATTTCGTGCCAGCCGTTCAGCAACTGGTTCGCGATTCCGTTTGTGGGGTAGATGACCACGATGTTCCAGAAAAGGTGGCGCGCGGAAACCCCAGGAACACGGACCTCCCTCACGCGCGCTAGAAGCGGGAGCGCGAGGATGCGGATTATCCCTGTGATGAGGAAAATCAACTGGAGCCCGTAGAGGCCGATGAAACTCTTGTCCGCGACAAACGTTGCCACAAATGCGCCAGAGGTCGCGCCCAGGAACGCGAACGCGTTGTTGAGGCTGTTGAAGTTCGCGATGTGGCGCGTCTTGTTCGCAGAGGGCGCGGAGTCGAGGATGTAGTTGAATACGGAGAGGTTGTACCCTGCCCAGGAGAAACCGGCGAGCACCTGGATGAACAGGATGTGGTAGAAGTTCTGCGAGAGGAGCCAGAGGAACGGAACCGCTGGGATGAGCAGGCCCGAGGCGACGAGGGTGGCGCGCGTGCCGAACCTGTCCGAGATTTTCCCCCAGTATGGCTGCGAGAGAAACATCGTGAGCGTCATTATCGCGCTTACGAGCGCGTACGCGGCGTAGTCCATGCGCAGGTCGCGCAGCATGTAGACGGTGAAGTAAGCGCTGGAAAACGTGACCGCGAAAGAGACCGCGCAGATATAGGCCGCGAAAAAGAGAAGTTTTTTGTCGTAGAGCGAGAACAGGAAGTCCGCCATCCCGCTTTTTGCGTGGGCGAGCCTGTACGGCGGGTCGTGCACGCGCGCGAGATACGTGAATGAGACGAGCCCTGAAATCGTTGCTACCGCGAACAGGAGGACGAAGCCAGCACCTCCGCCATAGAGGAAGAGGACCGCGCCGCCTATAAGGGTCGCGAGGAATGCCGCCGCGCCAGTGAGCTTGTTGCGCGCGCCGAAATACCTGCCGCGCTCCTCAGGAGGCACGATGTCGCCCATCGTGCTCGCCCACGCCGGAATCGAGAGAGCGAGGAAGAGCTGGTAAAGGAGGAAGAGGAAAATCACCAACTCGACCCGCGCGCCGAAAAGCAGGGGCACGAGAAGAATCGGCACCCACATGAAACGGTGGAGGAGCGCGAACGGGAGGAGGACGGCGCGCCTGTTCCTCAGTTTTTCTGAGAGGCGCGCGCCTATGGGCTGGCCGAGCGAGTTCGCGAGCGCAGGCGCGGAGTTGAGTAGACCTATTTGAAAGTTGGTGGCGCGCAGGCTGAGCGCGAAAGGGGTTATGTACGCGTCTGCAAATCCGGTCATCAGCGAGTAAAACGTCCCGTCCAGTATTGAGTAGCGCATGCTGCGCCTTGTTTTTTCATTTGAATCCTGCGTTGCGAGTGTAGCATGTGCTGGCGCGGTTTTTTCGCCCATCTCATCAGCCTGCGTCATCCTTCCTTTATCCTGAGGTAAATATAAAGAATGCCGAGCGCGATTATTATCACAACCGGTATGTATACCAGCCAGGACCAGTCCATAGGCCCCAGGTTTATGCTTATTTTCGGCAGCCAGCCGAGCAGATCAAAACCCGCGGCGTTTGTGACATTTTGCTGGGGGGGCAGAGGGGACACCCCACCGACCGTGTAGTTCCCCTTGTATAGGGCGGTGTTCCCGTCCCCATCAACAGCGCGCACAATGTAAAACACTATGGTGCCGGTGGAATACTTTGGTATTGTCGCTGTGAATAGTGATTTGTTGCCTACGCCCATCGAGACAGTATTCCATTTCTCGTTGTCAGTCGAGTAGCGAAGCTGAACAGAACTCAGCCCTGACGAGAAGGCATTCGGGTCAGACGCGCTGGCGTAAACCCTGACGAGGTCGTCCTTCTTCGGAATTACCGGGTCCGTGTAGGCATACTGTATCCTGGGCGGCGCGGAGTCGAAAACAAAGGTCTCTGAAATGTCATACTCCATGCTGAGCGTCTTCTCCTTTTTCTTCAGCCCGTACCTGACCTCGAGCGTGACCACCGGCGCGGAGACATGCTCGAAAAACAGCTCTCCCTGCTCGTTCGTTTTGAAGGTGCTGTTGCCCACGAGAACGTCTGCGACAAGGGGCGAGCCCTCGTCATCCATAACCCGCAGGGAAAGCGAGTAGACCGGAAGCGCGGTCTCTATTGACTTGGGCACCTGGATGTTGCTGAAGTCGCGCACGAACTCGCCAAAAGTTACCCTTACGTTGTATTTGAGGTTTTTCGGAAGCGGGAAAAGGGCTGTGCCGTTTTTGTCAGTGTTTTTTGATATCAACACCCAGCCGCTCGTGACCTCAGCACGCACGTTTGGCACCGGACGCCGGTATGGGTCTATGACGCGAACGTTTAGGTCGGCGAGCGGAAGCACGAGACGAACAACGTGGGGCTGGTCGTCCGAGCACTGGGAACTCCCGGAGCAGTAAACTGTAGTTGAAGTGGTCGCGCCAAGATAGGA
>JBFMAP010000057.1:0-6330 GCA_040755655.1 Microcaldota archaeon | reverse complement strand
CCACCACGCGCACGAGAAGGCCTGGACCTGGGAACGGCTGGCGCTGGTAGAATTCAGGCGGAAGCCCGAGCGCCTCGCCCACCTTTCTCACCTGGTCTTTATAGAGATAAAGAAGCGGCTCGAGAATGCGGAAGCCGTACTCCTTCGAGGTGTCAATGCCGATTTGCGCGAGCACGTTGTGCTGGCTCTTTATGCCCCCCTTCGTCTCAATCCAGTCAGGCGCTATCGTTCCCTGAATCAGAATTTTGCATCCCTTCCCGCGCACAATCTCCCCGAATAACCGATAAAAAGTCTCGCGGAACGCCTTTCTCTTCTCCTCCGCATCCTCGAGCCCCTCGAGCGCTTTGAAGAATCTTTCGCGCGCATTCACCACCTCCAATTCCACGCCGAACTTCGCCAGCCCCTCCTTGACTTTCTCCGGCTCGCGCTCCCTCATGAAACCCGTGTCTATGAACACGCAGGAGAGTTTCTCGCCTACTGCGCGCGCAACGAGCACAGCCACAGTAGTACTATCCACGCCCCCGGAGACAGCGATGAGCGCGCGCTCGTCCCCAATCTGCCTTCTCACGTCCTCGGAAGCATTTCTTATGAACGCCTCTACGTCGAATGCCATACCTGCTTATGAAATGAAAAGGAATATATTCTTTACCGACACTATGGTTATATGGTTTTCAAAAACGCGCGGGAAATCGCGTCAAAATACCCTTCTTCTCCCTCAAAACTAACGCTCGCCACGCTCGGCAGCCACTCGGCGCTCGACATATGCCAGGGCGCGAAGGCGGAGGGCTTCCGCACCCTCGTGGTGTGCCAGAAAGGAAGGGATAAAACATACTCGCGCTTTTACAAAACAAGAAATTCGGGCGGCGCGTCCGTCGGCGTCGTTGATGAGGTTCTTCTTCTCGGGAAGTTTGCCGACATCGCGAAGCCAGAGATAACGCACAAATTGGTTTCCGCGAACTCGATTTTCATCCCGCACCGCTCGTTCGAGGTTTACGTGGGCTACGAGAAAATCGAGAACGAGTTCGCCGTCCCCATTTTCGGAAATAGATTGCTATTGCGCGCAGAGGAGCGCACTGAATCGCGCAACCAGTATTATTTGATGGAGAAGGCAGGCGTGAGGTTCCCGCGAAGGTTCGCGCGGCCATCTGAAATTCGCGGGCTCGCGCTCGTGAAGGCGCCTGAGGCGAAAAGGAGTTACGAGCGCGCGTTCTTCTTCGTGACCGGCGAGAAGGATTACCGCGAGAAATCCGCGGAGCTGATAAGGAAAGGAATAATCACAGAGGAGGGTTTGCGCTCTGCTGTGATTGAGGAATACATTTTGGGCGCGCAGTTCAACTTCAACTTCTTCACCTCCCCTCTCACAGGCGAAACCGAACTCCTCGGGACAGACACGCGCAGGCAAACTAACCTCGACGGGATTCTGCGACTGCCCGCGCCACAGCAAACCGAGTTGCTGAAATACGCGCGCGCGAACAACATCGAAATAGGCCACATCGCGTGCACAATCCGCGAGTCGATGCTCGATAAAGTCATTGACTTGGGCGAGAGGTTCGCTGCCGCGGCTGCGCGCGAATACCCGCCGGGGATAATCGGTCCTTTCGCGCTCCAGGGTGCGGTAATTCCGGAAGAAAAAGGGGAGGAGATAGTGATTTTCGACGTGAGTTTGAGGATGCCAGGCTCCCCCGGCGTCCGCTTCACTCCATACGGAGAATATCTGCACGGGGTTCCGATGAGCGCTGGAAGGAGAATCGCGGTTGAGATAAAAAGAGCGGCGAAAAAGAACGCGCTTGCAAAAGTTGTCACGTGATGAATGGGATGATTTGATGATTTCGCGAGAAGAAATAAATGCGATGCTAAAAAAATACGACCATAAAAAAATAGCGCTCGCCACGCTCTGCTCGCACTCCTCGCTGCAGATTTTCCACGGCGCGAAGCAGGAAGGCTTCAGGACCATTGGTATTGTCGAGCGCGAGAACAGGGGCACTTACGATGCGTTCCCGCTCGCGCGGCCTGATGAATACATCGAACTCGAGAAATTTTCCGAACTCCCTAAATTATGCGAGAGGCTCGCCTCCGAGAACGCCATCCTCGTCCCACACGGCTCGCTCGTGGAATACCTGGGCGCGTCCCTTCTTGATTTGGAAATTCCCATTTTCGGGAACAGGAGATGCCTTGAATGGGAGCGCGACCGCGCGAAGATGCTCGAGTGGATGCGACAGTCAGGGATGAGGCTTCCGCGCACGCTCTCTCCGGATAAAATCGACCGCGTGTGCATCGTGAAATTCCCTGGCGCGCGCGGGGGAAAGGGCTACCTCCTCGTGCAGGACGAAAAAGATTTTCACAAAAAAATCAACGGGGCGCTCAAGGCGCGCGCAATCACGGAAGATGACGTGAGGCGCGCGGTAATCCAGGAATACGTAATCGGCGTGCGCTTCTATCCGCATTATTTCTACTCTCCTCTTAGCGCGGACGGATTCAAGGCAGGCGAGGGAAGGCTCGAACTGATGAGCATAGACAAGAGGTTCGAAACTAACATTGATGAGATTTACAGGCCGATGGCATCAGGAATCACCCCGCGCCCATCCTTCACTGTCGCGGGCAACCTTCCGCTCGTTCTCCGCGAGTCCCTTCTCCACGACATTTTCAAGATAGGGAAAAGCGCCGTTGAAACTTCAATAAAACTCTTCGGAGGAATTCCTGGCCCGTTCTGCATAGAGACTGTGTGCGATGAAAATTTGAAATTCACCGCGTTCGAGATTTCCGCGCGCATCGTCGCAGGCACGAACCTCTATCCTCTCGGCTCGCAGTATTCTCCTTACATGTTCGGCGCGCCCATGAGCACCGGAAGGAGAATCGCGGTCGAGTTGAAGAGCGCGCTCAAAACTGACAGGATGGAGAAGGTTGTTTACTAGCCTAATTTTCAACGAGTTTGATTACATCGCCCAACTTTCTCACAACCCTGTCCCCGTATCTCGCGAGCTGCTTCTTTGTGTGGATTCCTGTCGAGACCCCGATGAATTTCATCCTCGCGCCGCGCGCAGCATCTGCATCGATTGGGGTATCGCCAACATAAACGCACTCTTTCACGCACGCGCCCAAACCACGTGCGCCCTCGCGAGCCCCGCGCATATCCCGCGCGCAGTACCTTGCAGCCTCGAATAACACGTCAGGCGCTGGCTTCCCATTTTTCACATCGTTCCCGCCCACGATGAAATCAAAATACCCGTTCATCTTGAACAGGCGCATTATTTTCCTAACGGTGCGCGAGTTCGCCGAGGATGCAATTCCCAGTTTGAAGCCCATTTTGCGGAGCGCGGAGAGCGTCCTTCTCGTGTCAGGAAAAAGTTTCACCTTTTTTATGTCGCGCTCGAACATTTTCTTCTTCTTTTTCACCACGTAGCCTATCTTATCGTGATATTTTTGGGGGAGCATGGACGCGGCTATCTCGCGCAGCCTCATCCCGTACCTCGTTGCGAAATCCTTCTTCCTAACGCGCACCCCGAACTCCTCAAGTATCCTCCTGTACGACCTGAGATGAACCTCGAAACTGTCAATCAGCGTGTTGTCGAGGTCGAATATCACGCACTTTATCATGTGTTTTTTCATCGAATCACTCGCCATTCCACAATTTATTTCCTGAAAAGGACGCTCGCGTATCCCACGACAGCAGCGTAGTCGTGCGTTATGTCCCCAGAAGTAGCGTACTTCTCGACGCTCGCCCTCTTCGCGCCCATCTCCTTTGCGTAAACTATCGCGGCGCCTATTGGCGCGTAGCCGCAAACAGAAATCCTCTCGCGCTCAATAGTCTCAAGAAAAGCACGAACGTCCATTCTCTCAATCGCGCCGAGCGCGAGTTTGTCCTTTTTGTTCGCCGACGCCGCGCTTTCATAATGCGTGAAATCAGAACTCGCGATCAGCACGACTTCGCGCTTTAACTCGCGCGCACCCTTCGCGACCGCGCGCCCAACGTCCTCTGCGGTCTCGGCATCCTGCATCATCATGCATATCGGCACGAAACTGAAATTCTTGTAAACGCGCTGTAGGAACGGAAGTTGGACTTCTATGCTGTGCTCGTGGAGGTGCGCGCTCTCATCGAAATCAATAAGGTTTGAGTTTTTCTGGACTGCGCGCGCCAATTCTTTATCGTTTTTCACCTCTCCGAGCGGCGTGACCCAGTCCTGAAGCGACACCGCGAGCGCAGAGCCCTCGCCGGTGTGGTTCGGTCCAACAATAACGAACGTGGGCGCGCTCGCGTATTCCTCTGCGATGCGCGCGTACGTAAAAGCGGCAACCCAGCCCGAATACATATACCCCGCGTGTGGCGCGACTCCTGCGGCAATTCCGCGCGCTTCTTTCCTCGCGCCCATCCTCGCGCCCTTCAAATAACCATCAACCTCGCGCTCGAGCGAAGCCTTGTCCGATGTGTAGAACGCGCCCGCGACAACAGGATAACGCACATAACCACCATTTGAGAATGAATAAAAACTCGCCTGATAAATATAAATATATGATTATCATCCTCACAGGCGTTCCGGGAACAGGGAAGAGCGCGCTCGCCGCCGCGCTCGCGAGAAAATTAAAGTGCCAACTAATCACGGCGAATGATATTGTTAACGAAAAAAAATTGTGGAAAGGAAAAGACAAGTTCGGAACGAAGATTGTGAAAATGAGTGAGTTGAGGCGCGAACTCGGGCGGGTCATCCGCGGGGCGCGCGCGCGAAAGATCGGTTTGATTTTGGAAGGGCATCTCCTGTGCGAGTTCCCCCTCGCGTGCGATTTTATAATTATCACGCGCGCGCACCCGGAAATTCTCGGGAGGAGATTGAAAGCGCGCGGCTATCCAGCAGAGAAAATAAGGGAAAACGCGCTCGCAGAGGCGCTTGACTACGCGACGCAGCTCGCGCTAAAAAACAACAAACGCGCGAGAATTTACGAGGTGGACGCCGGCAGGCCGCTCAAAAGAACGCGCGCGGAGATTCTGAAAATCCTTTCAGGAAAGAACGAGAAACTGCGCGCCGGATGGGTTAATTGGAGCGAATTTTTGTACGAGCGCCGGATGAAATATTTAAATAGGCTGGGCGCGAATTAGAAACGGCGATTAGCGCTTATAACGAGAGGTGGTTGGATGAGAGGGCGATATGGTCAGGCCGCGATGGAATATCTTATGACTTATGGCTGGGCTATACTAATTATTGTCGTTGTGCTCGCCGCGCTGTTCATAATGGGGGTTTTCAACCCCAAGCCCGTAAGCACCTGCAACTTTCCGACCGCAGGGGTTTTCTGCACAGGGCACAGGGTGAGGGCAGATACTGTTTCAGGCGCTACCCTCGCAATCACCGTCGCGAACGGAGCTGGCAAAAAAATATACATAACAGGGCTCGGGTGCGCGGCAAACGTCACCGACAACCCAAACATCGCGGACCTGAGGGAAGAGCCGGACAACCCGTATGGAATACCTCTCGCTCCCGGCGACTCCGTCATCATACCGCAGCCATCCGTCGTCGTCTACTGCTACGACATATTTGAAAACAGGGTGCTTTCAAAGGCAGGGGAGAGCTTTAACGGCAAGATATTCTTCCGCTACAACGAAGACAGCCCGACCGGTCTTGAGCACACGATAATAGGAGACCTATCCACGAGGCTTGAGGTTTGAACCGCGGCTCAGTGATACGAATGGGAAAGGCGAAGGCCCAGTCCGCGATGGAGTTTCTTATGACATACGGTTGGGCCCTGCTTGTACTAATAGTAATTTTCAGTGCGCTCTACATTTCAGGCGTGTTCAGGCCCCAAACGGTCTCGCGCTGCTCTTTCGGACCGGAGTTCGCGTGCGTTTCCTTCTCGATAAAAAAAATAGCCGCGAACATCAGAGCGGACTTCATCATACAACACTCGCAGCAGCAAACCATATCCATAAGTGAGGTATCGTGCGTGCGCGGTACCGCGGTTACATACGCTTCGGTTCCTGCTGGAGCAAAACAAGCAGTTGCTCTCTCGCTTGACCCTGGCTTGCGTTCCGGCACTTTCTCTACGACTTGCTACGACCCGGCGACCGGGTTGCCGGTGGCCGGCATGAAAGTCGGCGACCCGTTCGCGGGAAAAATCTTCGTAAAATGGAGATTAAGCACAGGGGCTTATCCGCACGTTTCTGAAGCGCAGATATCCGGTCCGGCAGAACCGTCTTAATGATTGCCAGGATGGCGATTGTATGAAAGCCCAATCCGCAATCGAATACCTCACCGTGTATGGATGGGCGCTGGTCGCGCTCCTCATAGCCCTGTCCGCGCTCTACCTCGCAGGCATACTGAAATTCCAGAGCGCGCTCCCGCGCGA
>JBFMAP010000056.1:0-6429 GCA_040755655.1 Microcaldota archaeon | reverse complement strand
GCGTACGTATTCGCGCGGATGATTGGCTGTTGATGGTGATTGTGGTGGTTGCGTGATTGTAGAGCAGGACGTGATGACGCTCAGGATAACGAACGTGTTTCTCGCAGCATTCACGCTCGCGAGCCTTATACTTTTCTACCTCCGCTGGAAGTTCGCGCGCTTCAATCCATTCATGATTGTCGGCGTGGCCGCGCTTCTCATCTCGTTCATATTCGGGTTCCTCGGCGAGGGCAACCTGAATGCATTCAACCCGGACTGGACGCCGCTCCTCAGCGAGTTCGTGCGCGAACTCTTCGCGTTCATATTTATGCTCTTCTTCGCGTACGGGTATTACAAGATGCTCAGGATGAGCAGGCTGGTGAAGGAGAAGCAGAAGCCAAGGGGAAGGGCGCGCGTGCTGCTCAATTTAAAAATGCCCGAGCGCTAGAACTCTGATGTTTTCTTCCACTTCACTCCAATCTCATCGCACATTTTGATTATTTTCTCCCTCTGCCCCTTGTTCATCCCCTTCCAGTCCAGAAGGACGAAACCCGCGCGCCCCTCGCTTTTTTCTATCCCATGTTTGAAAGTCTCCATATCGACATTATCAATTTGGTATTTCGGGAGAATGTGGCCAAGCGCGAGTTCGCTTTCCAGAATTATTTTAGTGAACGCGGGCGCATAATGAGTGCCGCCAACACCAAACGCATATTCAAACTGTTTCTCGTCGCCAATCGCACCCATTATCGAATCGGCAATTATTCTCCCCGCCCGCTCGTTTTTCCACTCGTTCTCCGTGCTTCCAATCTCAACGAACAGCGAGGGCGTGCTGAGGGTGGGGCCGTGGTGCGTCACCTCCGCGCACACCATCCAGCCCAGTCTCTCCTCCTGCGCGCGTGCGTTCATTTTTTGCAGCGCGCGCTTGAGCATGTGAGGCGCGGCGCGCGCGAGCGTTTTGGGCGCGCCGCCCAAATCCGCGCTTCCCCAGTTCCCGGGCGTGTGCGCGGTGAGGCAGGGCGTGCCTGACTCGCTCTTATGCTTGCTCGCGAAAATGAACAGGTCTGTGTTTATTTTTTCGTCCAAAAAATCAGCATAAACCAGCCGCGTGTCAATCTCTATCATCAGCACCTCTCCCTTTTTCCACGCCTCGAAACCTGAAATTTTCTCGCGCTTCCCGAACCCGTGCCAGCGTATCAATTTCTCAGCGATGTTTTTCCCGGCAGGACATTGGGATGAAAAAACTATCGTCGGCATTTGCACCACTTGTCACGCTTTCCAATACCTGCGCGTGCGGATGAACTGCTTCTGCGCCTCGAGCAAATCAACGAACAGGAGCTCCTCGCTGGGATGGACGCGCGCAAGCACCCGCGCCGCGGTCTCCGTCCCAACGCCGTACACTGACATCGCGAACACCGCCCGCTTTCCATACGCGTCAACGAGGCTCGCCGAGCGCAGGAATTCTTTACGCGGTCTCGCTTTCTCTTTCCCGCGCGCTTTCTCTTCGTTTCCTTTTTCTCCCTGTCTCTCTTTCGCGCCAGCCCGCTTTTCCTTTCCAGTTCTCTCCACGAGCGCGACCATGCTGCTCCCGCAGTTCTCGCATTTTATCCTGTTCTGCAGTTCGCGGAGAACGCGGTACATTATTTTCCCGCAGTACGTGCATATAAACTTCGCGCGCTTGCTGAGAATCTGGTTTTTGAATGCCTTCAGAATCTCTGAGCGCGGCTCGATTGGCGCGATGAGTTCCGACGCGCCGGATATTTTCGTGAGCCCGATTCTCCCGAGTGGGGTCGGCTCATCCACGTCCGCAGAATGAACGCCTATCTCCCCGCGCGCAATCCCGCGCAGAATTTCCTCGCATTTCTCGACATCCACGTAATCGTGCATTATCTCCCTCATCGTCTCCTCGTAAATCGGCGAGCCCCTCATCCTTTCAATCACGCGCTTTATGTTTATCGTTAATTTCACGTTTCGCGAAATCAATCCGAATAGCCGCGCGACGTGAAGGAATCTGTATTTGAAGAGGGAAGAGGAGGCGGTGCTCTGCTGAAGAAGCGCGCGCACGCTCTCGGGCTTGAGTGTGAGCAGGAGTTTCTTCATCTCCTCTGCGCGCACTGTGTGCGGGAGTTGCAGAATTATCCTATACGGGTCTATTTCAGCGCGCGCGCTCTGGCCGAATCTCGAGGCGAGGAGGAAGGAAAGCGCGCGTCCGAGAGTGTTGTTCGCGAGGCTTCCCCCGCAGATATGAATTACTACAACATCCTCGCAACTTTCTATGAAAATGTTTTTATCATCAGGAAGAACGCGCTGCTTCTCAAGTATCTGCTTTGCCTTTTCAACCGCCTCGTGGGATGCGTCGTACTCGCGCGCAATCTCATCGATTTTTTTATTTTTTATTTCCCTCCTTAATTTTCCCACATCCTGCGCGACTTCGTATGGAACAGGAATCTCCTCGCCGACCCAGTCAGGAACCGCGGCGGTCAGGTCCTCGGAAGGCTCCACAATTATTTCGTTCTCCCCGATGTCAAGAACTTTCCAGGGCACGCCCTTTGTTATGAAAACGCTGTGCGGCTCAACGTAACTCGCCACAAATGCTTCATCAAGAAGGGAGACGTTCGAGTTCGTGACCGCGTTACGCACGAAGAATTTCCTCTCGCTCGGAATCGTGCTCAAATTTGAATAGTAATAGTCGCGCGTATTCTCTGATTTCGCGAGCGTTTCGCTTTCCGCGTTGAACCACAAGTTCCTCTCGGAGTGCAACTGCTTCGCGACAGAAACTATCTGCTCGCGCGCAAGCGTGTGAAATGGGAAGGCGCGCGTTATTATTTCGTGCGCGTCGCCAAGTTTCACGCTCCCGGAATCCATCGCCAGTCCAGCGAGCTGGTGCGCGAGCACATCGAGCGCATTCTGATGCACGCGCGTCTGCTCCAATTTCCCCTCGCGGGCGCGCGCGGCTATCACAATCGCCTCCAAAACGTCGTCGGCATCGCTCGTTATTATCACTCCTCTAGGGATTCTCTCGACTGCGTGCCCGCTTCTTCCCACGCGCTGCACCAATCTTCCGACCTGCCTCGGGGACATGTACTGAATCGCCAAATCCACATCCCCGATGTCAATGCCCAACTCGAGCGAGGAGGTCGCGATGAGCCCCCTCACGTCCCCGCGCTTGAATTTCTCCTCTGTAGCAATCCTCACCTCGCGCGCAAGAGAGCCGTGGTGCACTCCTATTGAACTCTCCAATTTCAAGAGGCGGGAAGCGAGCGTCTCTGCAACCTGCCTCGTGTTCACGAACGCGAGCGTTGCTCTGTGCTTCGCGATTAATTCATCCATCATCCGTAGGCGCGCGACCGCGGACGCGTCCAGAAAAAGCTTCTCGCTTAACTCCTCATCTTTTTTCGTTGGGCGCGGGCACTCCACCCGCAAACTCAGTTCGCGCGCAACGTTCGTTTGAATTATTTCGCACGCTCTATTTCCGCACAGAAATTTCGCGATAATTTCAGGCGAGCCTGCTGTCGCGCTCAAACCGATTCTCTGGAACTCGCGGCCGCATCTCTCGCGCAGCCTCTCAAGCCCTATGCTCAACTGCGCTCCCCTCTCGTCCTCGCACAGCTCGTGCGTTTCATCAATAACAACATATTTCACGTTGCGGAGCGCGTCGCCAATCTTTCTAGCAGGAAGAATCGCCTGCAGGGTTTCCGGTGTAGTAATTAGTAGCTGTGGCGGCCGCGCGGCCTGCCTCGCCCTCTCGCCCTGCGCGGTGTCGCCGTGCCTCACGCCATGGGAAATTCCCAACTTCTCGCACCACCAAGTGATTCTCCTTAACATATCGCGGTTCAGCGCGCGCAGCGGCGTGATGTATAGAATGCTCACCCCGCGCGCGTCTTTTTCCACGCACATCTTGTCCAGTATTGGAAGTAGCGCCGCCTCAGTCTTCCCGAAACCAGTGGGTGCTATGATGAGCGCGTTCGCCCCGCTGGCCACGACCGGCATCGCGTTCTCCTGAATCTCGGTGAATTCGCTGAAACGCTCGGCGATTAATGATGCTAGGCGAGGGTTGAATTCCATGAAATTACTCCTTTTTGTACATTCCCTTAAGGCTTTTCAGCGCGTCCTTGATTTTCGGAAGCGATGCCTCTGCGCGCGCCCTGCACACGTGCTCGAAAGACGCGGTGAGGTCCCCTTTTTCCGCGGTCGGCGCGACGACAAACCTGTATCTGCCTTTCACGCGCTCGAGAAACCCCGCGCGTCGCAGTTGGAGAAGATGATATCTCAATGCCTTCTCGTTCGTCCTTCCGCCTGCCGCGCTTATCCTCTCTGCTATCTCGTGGATGTCGGGGTCTGTCCCGCGCGCGTAAGTGAAGTACAGCATCGCGTCCAGCAAATCAAGCATCGTCCTCCTGGACTCGTTCGGGGAGATGAACCCCACTGCAAGCGCGAGCCACCTTACGAGCGACTTCTTCGTCATCCTCACGTCGTTCGGGAGCCCGAGCTCGCGCAGCGTAATCTCCCCGCGTATGAGCTCTGCCTCAGGGATTCGCATGCACAGATAAGCGACAGTAAAGTTAAAAAAATCACGCTCGCAATAGATAGTTGTTTGTTGGTGTTGGGGTCGCGATGCGCGCGTGTGCGTCGTTCGCGCTGGGTGGCTGGGCGCGAGCGTTGGTGTTTGTTGCACGCGATGCGAGCACGATGTCCGCGAGCGCGTGTGTTGTTGTTTGCGCTGGTGGTTATCGAGGCGCGCGTTCGCGTTCGGCGCGCGTGTCGTGCGTGTGTTGTTTGTGTTGGTGGTTGGAAATGGCTGGTCTTCGCGTATCATCCTCGTTTTATCCTATTCGGCTTAATGCGTACATACGCAACGAGGCAGAACTCACCATAGAGATTGAGAACACAGGCGACACTGCCTCGTGGACGGAATGCGACGTGATTGTCCCTGACGCCCTTTCGCTCGCGCCTGACCGCGAACTGAGCAAGGGAAGGCTTCGCATCGGCATCATAGGGCCGAAGGAAACGCGCGTGGGAAAGTGCAAAGTATACGCAGGCGCGCGCACTTACCCCGACACGTATATGATTAAACTCGTCGCGTACGGGTACGGTAAGGACGGCGCGATCTCCACGCGCGAGGAGAAGAAGGCGCACCTGAGGTGCGAGCAGCCTGGGAAATAGCGCGGGCAAACGTATAAAAAGCAGAAAGGGCATAAAGTAGTACTAATTCTTGAGGCTTACGAGGTGGGGTTATGGAGAGAAAGTTAGACCGGATAATCGTATTTGGCGTTGACGAGGCGACTGGAAAGCGAGTCGGCGAAATTGCGCGCGGCAGGGGAAGGAAGGTGCGCGTGGAGATGGGCACAGAGGAAGGGTGCGGGTTCTTGGAAATGGCACGAATGAAAAAAGAGGGCACACCGTACGACCTCGCAATCACCGGCTTCAAAGGCGAGATGCTCTGGGTCGCGATTAACAGCATACGGCAGTACGTAAGTTGGGACGTTCCGATAATTTTACTGAGTGATGGAAGAGAGAGCAAAAGAGAATTGAAAGCGCTCGAGGACTGTTACGTAACGCTTGTCCCGAAGGCGGATTTGTACTCTGATCCTGTCCGAGTTGAGGAGACTATCCGACGCGCGCTTGAGAAATCAAAAAACGTGAAAAGGAAAAGGCCGAAGGGAAAAAGGACTTTTGGAATTGGGCCTGTGAAACCTGGCCGGATACGCGGGGACGCCGAGTATTTCAGGTTTCCAAAGAAATGCGACGGCCTGCAGGTCGGGCTTCCTGTCCATGAGCGTATTAAACAGGACCCGAGAAAGGCATTGCGTGCGTTTGGTTGAGCGTGACATTATGTTTAGGATACTGCTCATCGACGACGGCAAAGACGACCGCGAGATGACGAAAAAAGTATTAAAGGAAGCGCTAGAAGGCGTGGCGCACGAGATAGTCGAGTTTGACAACGGCCGCGCAGGGCTCGTGGAATTCAAGAGGGCGCGAGACGCAGGAAAAACGTTCGGCCTCGTGGTGACTGATTTCATGATGAAGGGCGAAATGGATGGAAGGGACGTTGTTTTGAATATACGCGCGTGGGACAAGGAGGTTCCTATTGCTGTTGTAACTGGTAATGTGAGGGAGTTCAAGGAAAAAACGAGCGCGGAATTTAACTTTGCTGTTTTCGACAAAAAAGATGTGCATTTCCCGAAATCCGAAGGGCAGAACAAGTTCAAAAAGTATATACGGAATGCGGCGACAAGTTTTGGCGCTATAGGTAGGACCGACACGCCCAGTGGAGGAGACGTGCGAAAACATCACAAAGAGCTCAAAGAACTGCAGATAGGCACGCAGTACCACTTCAAACCTCGAAGACAGACCCATTTTGCCTGATTTGTGGTGATTTTGTGGATGACACTAATAATAAAAAAATACTCGTCGTGGTCTCAAAGGGCGAGGAGGAAACCTGCTCGCGCATCG
>JBFMAP010000055.1:0-6447 GCA_040755655.1 Microcaldota archaeon | reverse complement strand
CTGTGCAAGCAGGTTCCACAACGGGGTTACGGGAACATCGAGATACTGGAATACGACGAGAAGAAGCCGTACATACTGCTGCGCGTTTTCAACTCCTCGAACGCTGAGGGGATGAAGACCGAGTGGCCTGTGTGCTACGACCTCGCAGGTATGTTCGCAGGCGCGGCCGAGGTGGTTTTCGACAAGGAGATGTACTGCATGGAGACGAAGTGCATCGCGAAGGGCGACGAGTTCTGCGAGTTCGAGGTCTATCCAGTAAAATAGCGCTATTTTACTTTTTCCCATTTTTTCAGGTATGTCGTCTTCGCGAGAGTGCTCCCCTTTTTAATCTCCTCGCGTATTCTGTTCTCCTTCTCGAGCACGTCGAGCGCGCGGTTCGCCATCTCGAGCGCGCACTCAGCAGGAACAACCACAACTCCGTTGTCATCTCCTATTATCCAGTCGCCAGGCCGCACAGAAACCCCGCCGCAATTTATCTCAACGCGGAGCTCGCCCATCCCCCTCGGCTCGCCTGCAGTCGGCGTGATTGAACGCGCGAAAGCAGGGAATTTCAGTTTTCTTATCTCATCTACATCGCGTATCGCGCCGTCAATAACAACGCCTGCAATTTTTTTCCTCACGCAACTCCACGTGGCTAGCTCGCCCCAGACCGCCTTGCCGCCTCCGCCCACCCCGCCGGAGTCTATCACGAGAACGTCGCCCTCCTTCGCCTCGTCTACTGCCTCCACGGGCTTCGCCCAGTCGCCGGGATAAGTGCGCACTGTGAAGGCCTGCCCTACCATCTTGACTCCCTCGACAATCGCGCGCACCCCTCTCATCTCCCCTTTCCTCTGCATCGCGTCAGAAACGTTCGGCGTTGACGCGCGCAGGAACGCGCCGCGAATCTCGCGCCCGCCGTATTTTTTTATCTCCGCGCGAACCGGCTTTCCTGAGGCGAGCGCGCGCCTGATTGATTCCGCCTCTTTCGCTACATTCCTCGCCTTCGTTATCGCGCCGCCGACAATAATGATGGATGCGCCTGCCCTCGCGAGAAGGGGCGCGCTCTCGGAATTTATCCCACCAGCGACCGCGATTGGGATTTTAACTTTCTGGCTGAGCGCGTGCAATTCCCTCATCGCATCAGCGCCGCGCATCTGCTGGTCTATTCCTACGTGAATGCAGAGATAGGACGCGCCAAGTTTCTCAACCTCGCGCGCGCGCGCAGGCGCGCACCCCAAAATATCGACCATTATCTTCGCACCGTACCTCTTTCCCGCCTCGACAGCCTCCTTTATCGTGCTGTCGTCTGACGCGCCCATAACAGTAACGATGCCCGCGCCTGCCTTCGCTGCCATCTCCACCTCTGCCGCGCCCACGTCCATCGTCTTCATGTCAGCGACGATTTCCTTGTGCGGGAACGCGCGCCGGAACTCGCGCACGGCGTTCATGCCCTCGGATTTGATGAGGGGCGTGCCTACCTCCATCCAGTCAACGTATTTGGCGGCGTCGCGCGCAATCGCGAGCGCGCGCTCCAAGTCGAAGATGTCCATCGCGAGTTGAAGAATTGCCATAACATCACCGAATCAAATGAACACGTCAAGCGAAGCGAGTTTCTCCAGCAGTAAATCCTCTGCCGAATAGGATTTTAACAGTTTCGCATCAATACCGAACGCGCGCAGAACATTTTTTGTTTTTTTATTCGTGATTTTCAGAAGGGAATCATCTCTCCTCGCGCCCAATTTTTTAATTATCTCCAATTTTTGCTTCCAATTTGCGCTTCGCGCAAATGGACCATTTGTCCTTTGGGACAAATTGGTCGCAAAAATGGACCCTTCGCGGCTTGCCGCGAATTGGTCGCCTGCAGAAGCGTTGCCCGCCAACAACAAAAAAACTTTTTTTGGATTTTTCACGCCGACAAGTTCGATTGCTTTGTCTATTTTGTGCGTGCCTGCCGCGCGCAGGAGAATTTCTGTTTCCAATTTTTTCGCGATGTTTTTCTTTCTTGCGAACGAGGCGCGCGCGTGCGAGAGGGCGAAAAGAAGGTGGTTTTTGTTGAGTATAGTATCTGGATTGAAAAGTTGAATAAGCAAGCCGCGCGTGCGAAGTGAGCCTACCGCGTCCAGCAATTCGTCTGTTGTCTTGTATCTGGTCCTTATCCCGAGTATCTCCGTGCGCGTGCGTTTCATGATTGGCTATTTGTGTTGTCCTTTATTAATGTAATCCCGATAACCGACGTTCATGCTTCACCTCGAAGCTTATCATGAAACGCCTGGATTTCGGGATAATACACAATTGGCTATGTATCAAGGTTAGTGAACTACCACCCGATAAATCAGGTGGCGTCTTCTTTCCTTGACGAAACTACTGTTTCGTCTCCGGAAGCGTTACTTCCCGCAGTTCCTGCGGTAGCTCTTTTGAGTATGTTTCTCGCGGCATTTATATCCCTATCTAGTGAAAGCCCGCAGAAAGGGCATGCGTGCGTCCTTTCCGAAAGCGTCTTTTCTACAACTGCGCCGCAGCAGCTGCATTCCTTCGTTGTGTTCTTAGGGTTTACGAACTCAACTCTGCAACCGGCTCCCTCCGCCTTGTATGCAATCATGTTCGCAAACTTATTCCAACCTGCATCATTTATTGAATTTCCAAATTTATGCTCGGCCATCTCCTTGCTCCCGAGGTTCTCCAGCGCAATCAGAGAATAGCTGTTCACAAGCTCATTTGATAATTTGTGAAGAAAATCACTCCTGCAATTTGAAATTTTCTCGTGCTCAACTGCGACTTTCAATTTCGCTTTCTTCCTGTTCCTGCTTCCTTTCTTGCATCTTGAAAGGCGCTTTTGGAGAGAGGCAAGGTGCTCCTCATGCTTTCTGAAATGTCTTGGATTTCCAATGACTTTCGCGTTGGACAGTGCCGCAAAGTTTGTCAAGCCCAGATCTATTCCCACCCTTTCCCCTCTATTTTCTTTTGAAGAGTGTTTCTCTTCTTGAACACAGAAGATTGCAAACCACTTGCCTGAAGCCTCCCGCTTCAAGGTCAGCGTTTTGATAATTCCCTCAATCTCCCTGTGCTTCTTAACGGAAATCTCTCCGAACGGAGTGACCTTAAGCTTCTTCCCAAGGGAAAAGCCAAACTGCGGATAAAGGAGGCTCTTCATCCTGTCGAAGGACTTGAAACGCGGAAAGCCTCTGTTCTTTTTCCATAAAGCGTCGAAGAGCCTGTTTGCAACTGCCTGCCCGGTTTGTGAATAAAGGCCGCTGTGCTTGACGAATTCCATGAGGGTTTTTTTCGTTGGAAACTTTCCGTAATTTTTATACAGTTCCTTTGAAAACGCAAGCATCCCGTTCCACAGCTCCTTTGATTGCCATAGGTGAGAATTGAGTTCTTTGTCTTGGGCTTTTGAAGGATACAGCCTGAACTTGTATGCGCGCATGATTGTCTGTCAATCGTGCCGTATAAAAAGGCGCGCAGAGGCTAGCTTTCCGGTGTGTGCGTCGTATCCACTCGTTAAAACGGGCAGGAGTTGGCGTCCATAAATTCTTAAACATTTGTCTGGTAAATATACGAGAGTTGTAGTGGAGGTATTTTCATGGTCGAGCAGTTTCACGGCAGGCTGGGGACGAAGACAAGCGGCACCGGAGGGAGGAGAAGGAGGTTCAGGGACAAGAACCTGAGCGAGATGGGAGGACCATTCACTGCGACGAAAGTTGGCGAGGAGGACGTAAGGAAGTTCGCGCGTAGAAGGGGCGGCAGTCTGAAAGTGAAGTTAAAGCATGCGGCGTTCGCGAATGTTCTCACGAAAGAGGGGATGAAGAAAGTTAAAATACGAACAGTTGTGGAGTCGCGCGACAATAGGCACTACGCGCGCCAGAACATAATCACCAAGGGCGCGGTGATAGACACTGAGATTGGAAAGGTGCGCGTGACGAACCGCGTGGGGCAGGACGGGGTCGTGAACGGGATACTGATTTGAATCGCTGAATCATAGGAGCGCTTTCTTTTTTCCTTTTCCGTATGGGCGTCCTTCCCTTCCAACTGCAGAAACATATTTTTTAAGTTCCAGAGACTCGCGCCTGTTTTTAACGGCTTTAACAAGATTATCCTCTTCAATCCTGAGCAGGGTGTAGTCTGGTGTTTCCGTGATGTCCGCGGCTTCGGGCGCATTGGCCTTATTTTTCTCCAATATTTTCAGAGCTTCCCGCATTGCAACGATGAGTTTCGCCTCAACCTTGTTCCTGAATTGGTTTGTCTTCTTGGGAGTCTCTTCCACGACGAGCTCGGTCATGTTTTTTATATCCTCCACGACTCGCGCTACGTTTGTAATTCTTAGGAGCTCGGCTGGGTGCTCGAAAAACTTGGAAACCGCGGTCGTGACGCAGAGCGTTCGCGCGGAATTTATCTCGAGAGCGAGGTCCGCGGAAAACGATTCGAACTTATCCACAAACTCTAGGGCTTTCTTGAGTTTAGCATCGGTCAGTTCGTATTTTCCGGTATTTTTCTCTCTGAAAGTTTGGAACTCCTCGCTGAATCTGCTGGCGTCCACGGATAAATAATCCGCTGTAAGCTGTAGGTCGGGGTCCCCCACGCACTCGTTGAGGAATTTCATGAGTTGCGCTGTCTTGCGGTTTATCTGGGAGGACCTGGAAGGCTCGCCCGAATCCTCGTTGCGCACAAAGGTTCTAAAGATGTCCGCTATCTCTGCTGCCATGAGTCTGCGCGTCGCCCAGTGCTTTCTGTTGAGCAACGGCTCGAGTTTGCTGACAAGTTTTTCATCGGGTTCGCCGTCTGCAATTACCGTTGCTATGGCGCACGCGAGCCATCCGCTGTCCTTGCGGTATGATATCGCATGGTTTATCCTAGACTCTACCCTACTCACAAGCAGGTTTTTAAGAATGCCCTTTATCGTTTCGGCGGGGTCATTACGCAAAGCCTCGCGGCTTGCTTCGAGGATTGGGACGAGTTTCTTCTCAAGTTTGTCTTGTTTCTCGCCATCCCCGCCTGCAAGGACGCCTGCCATCGCGCGCGCGAGTGATTTTGTATCGGCATTAGCAATGTCCGCATCAGTTATGTTGGCACGTATATTTTCCAAAAATCTGTGACAGGTGTCCGCCCCGAATCTCCTTGCGATTAATTCTGCAACACCCGCCCCCTCGCTCCCCAGAGGGTGATCGAATTTTTTCAGGAACTCCTCTGCTGATTTGAGAACCTCGTTTAAGAATATACCCTCGTACACCTCGATGCGCGCAGACTCCATCTTCCCAAGTGCGCGCACGAACGCCGCGTCTGCGCTTCCAAATTCCACGAATGCATCGAACCTGACTATGTCGGCAGCAAATTTGTTTCCAATCTCGAGGTGGTATTTTACGTACTCTAGATATTCGTGAAGGGTTTTGTTACCGCTCGCGGGTTCGTCTTTTTTCCCACTAACTACGGGGTCGTTTATGATTTCGGCTAAACGATGTTCGAGCGCTGTTAATCCTTCCATATAAGCGTACCTCACGGATAATTAGTGTTTTATTATGCCGCCTCCCCTTTTTAATACTTTTTAATACTTTCAAAACTACGCGCGCACGCGCGCCATCGAGAGAGGTTTTAAATAACTACGCGATGAAATAGAAGGGAAACGCAAGAAACGGAGGAAACGAGTAAACGCGGAACGTGGGACGATGGTTTCAGAAGATTACGACAAACTGCTCGAGAAGGCGTACTCCCTTCTGCCAGAGAAGGCAACGAGGAGGGAGAGGTTCGAGGTCCCGGTAGTCGAGAGCATGATTCAGGGCAGCAAGACGATAATAAAGAATTTCGAGGGGATCGCGCTCGCGCTCAGGAGGAAACCATATGAGATTTCAAAATATCTCGCGCGCGAGCTCGCGGTGCCGATAAGCGTGGAGGGCCAGCGGCTCGTGCTCCAGGGGAAGTTCTACGACCGCGTGCTGAACGAGAAGATAAAGAACTACACCGAAATGTATGTTATTTGCAAGGAGTGCAAGAAGCCTGACACGAAAATAACCGAGATGGGAAGGGGGATGCGGATGCTCGTGTGTGAGGCGTGCGGGGCGAGGTCGCCTGTGCGCGCGCATTAGCATGAGTTGCGTTTGTGTTTGCGTAGAGTTGTGGTGGTTTGTTGGCAGATGAGCCGGAACAGTTTTTCAGGATAAGGACGCCGAGAAGGGGCGAACTCCTCGGCGTGGTTACTGGGATGATGGGCGCGAGCAGGGTCATGGTCGAGTGCCTGGATGGAAAGGAGAGGCTGTGCAGGATTCCGGGCAAGATAAAGAGGAACATCTGGGTTAAGGCAGAGGACACTGTGATTGTGGAGCCGTGGGAAATAGACCCTGACAGGCGCGGGGATATTGTCTGGAGATACACGAAAATTCAATCTGAGTGGTTGAAGAGAAAGGGATTCTTCAAGCCGCCTGACCAAATAGCAGAGGCTGGCCCGGAGCAGCAGGCGCAGGCTGGCGGGCAGCCCCA
>JBFMAP010000054.1:0-6502 GCA_040755655.1 Microcaldota archaeon | reverse complement strand
GCGCGCGCCTCCCTCCCGCTTATTCCTGGGTTCAATAGCGCGCCATTGTCGTTCGACACTATGTTATTTCCAACAGCAGTCCTTTTATCCTTGAGCACGTGGCAGCGCAGGCCCAGTTTCTTTATCTCACTTATTTCGGATCTCGTGGCGTTCGGCGGAAGCACGATTCCGCTGCTGTTGAGCGCGCAGAACAATCCGATGATGTTCGAGTCTACGATGCTCGCCTCCACAATCCTCGTACCGAGCGCCTCCTCGCACGCCCTCCTGACTTTCAGGGGCGCGCTTCTGGGCAGGAGCGTTATCTCGTCATTCGTTTTTCCGAAAATCCCTATGAACGGGTTCCCATCCATCGCGACCTTCAACGCATGCATCGAATCACTTTTTCGCTTCTGCTGCCTCTGCCCTCGTTGGTTTTTCTGCTGCTTTTGCGGTTTTTTTCTCTTTCTTCTCCTTTTTCTTTTCTTCCTTTTTTGCTTCGGCCTCTTTCTTCTCCTTCTCGTCAACCAGACTCGCGAACACCTTTCCTGTTGCATCCTTTTTCACGAGCGCCTTCACCCGCCTCGGAGGTTTCTGGATTCCGCGCGCCCAAATCAACTCGTTCAGCCCCTTGCTTATTCGCACGTTCTCCTCGCCTGTTTTCATATGCCTCGCGAGAAATTTTTTCAAAATATCAATCGCGCGAACCGCGCGCGCTGTTCTCTTTCTCTCGTATGCTTTCCTGAACGGAATCGTGTAAACGCGCTCAACCTCCCCAGCCATCCAATCACCAACAACAATTCATCAGCATTACTCACTCAACGTGAAGCCCGAGCTTCTGCCTCCTCCACTCGCGCCTTTTTCTATTCACAGTCACGCGCCTGTCTGTCTTCGCGACCGCGAAAAGCGGCACGCGCCTGTTCTGCTTAAGCCTCTTCCCGAGCATGCTCTTCTTCAGCGCGGATTTTATCCTGCCCATAGAATCACCATCAAACTATTTGCCCTTCCTCTCGATCGTCGGCTCGCGCCTGCGCGCGGCGACCTGCGACAGAAGTTTCACGAGCTTCTCCTCGTCGACTTTTCCCGCGAGTTGCTTATTTTGATATAAATATGCGAGCAGCGTGACAACCTGCTCGTAGAGCGCGGGGTTCGCGAGCCTCACGTTCATCATCCGCTCGTACGCCTTTCCATCGAGCAGATGCCTTAGTAGAATCTTCCTCTGCAGTTCCCTCTCGCGCGCCTGCTGCGCTGCGGCAATCCTAGCGCGCAGCTCGTCGCCTTGAAGGATTTCAACGTCCTCGTCATCGCCCATAGAACGCGCCAGCCTTCCTACGTGGATTTGACCTCTTTCGCGATCGAATCGAGAAAGGAGCGCCCCTTCGCGCTTATGAACCTGCCCTTTTTCTTCTTCTGCTCCATCAGCCCCGCTTTCTCGAGTTGCTGGAGCGCCTTCCTTATCGCAGAACCCCCGCCGTCTGCGTGGTGCTCTGGCCTGCCCCCCCTTTTCTTCCTTCCGCCGTATTTCGTCCTGAGCCTGCCCACGCCAGTAGGGCTTTTCACGTAAACGCTCCTTAGAAGGGAGGCGCACCTCACGTACCAGAAGTCAGGGCTTTCAGGCGCGCGAATGTTGTGCGAGCCCGTCTTCGAGTACGCCGCCCACGAGGGCGGAACCAGCTCCGGAATCTCCTTCAGTTTCTCGGACGCCCTCTTTATCAGTTTGCCCGCAGGCACGTCGTAAACCGTTGTCATGATACCACTTTCCTATCACTCCCTCTCGTTGTTTTAGGGTAGTATTTAACGCTGAAAGTTATTTAACCCTATTCCCGACTTCTCTCCATAAGAAAATATGCGAGGGCATACAGAAATGCAGCAATAAGCAATACGAATTTGAACCCGGCAGAAATCGCAACCATAAGCGAGAGTATAGGCGCTATTACTGAAAAGAGACCATTCACACTCCAAGCAACACCTATCGCATCTGGCTCTTTATGTTTCACTCTTTCAAAACCAGTTGGGAAGAAAACACCCATACAAAAGGCAATCGGCGCAATTATAAATATCGATGCCACCATCCGTATATAAAGAGAGTTAGGAATGCTCCCCAGCAAAATAGGCTCGATTATAAGAAATACAAGCAATAACAAGACTACGCAGACCGAGAAACGTCTTGCTTCCGTTCTCGCGCTCGCTAAGCTGCCCAGTGCGCTAAAAATCAGAAATGATGAAAACACAACCGTAATCGTTATGGTCGGGTCATGGAGGAAGAGAAGGAATTTCTGCAAGAACACGGTTTCAATCAGCATATAACCAAGGCCTATCGCCCCAAAGAACCCGAAAGTTTCAAGACTGCATTTTACTTTTGTTTTGTGAAGAGCAACAATAAGAATCGCACAGGAAAATAAGAGCGAAAGCCCACCCAACAAAAACAAAAGACGTCCCCCTGCCGGGTTATAGAAGAAAAATGGCGAGTCGTCAGTTGGTATCTTTTCGCCCAATATCTTTGTCTCCGGTTCTATTGTCTCAAAACCAAATTTCTTGGCGACCAAGTTTATTCTCTCTCGGTCCGCAGGTGTCCATTCGCTTTTTTTGACTAGTAGAGTGCACACTCCCCACCACTCCGCACTTTTGTCGACTATAACGATTATGTGGTTCTCAGTCCTCTCCACACCTTCTTTTCTTAGCGCGGCTTCGGCAACTCCAACGAGTCGGTTTTCGTGTATTCTCCAATGAGACACAGAAAGCACACCATCGTCAGATAGCTTATTAAGAAAGATGCTAAAAGATTCAGTAGTATAGAGATAACTTTCGGTTAGTGCAAATGCGCCAGATGAAACTGCCGCAAAGGTATCAACAAGAGTAAGTTGTATTAAATCAAACTTGTCAGCGCTTGCATCAATCGTTGCGCGTCCATCTCCAATTACAAGTTCTGTATTAGAATACGCCGACGGCGTGAATAACTGCGTTGCTTCTATTACCGCTGGGTTAATCTCAATTGCAACTATCTGGCTGGGCTGAAATTCACGCGCACCTATAACATCTCTACCGCCTCCACTTCCTATAATCGCAACAGTTGCATTTTTTTTAATGAGATAGTATCCCATATGCGTTATATCATGGGCTATCACCCCCCCTCTTTCAGGTTCAAGCACAAGGGCAGTCCCAGCCACCGAATCTATCGTAAGAAGATAAGATGCAGGTTGCCACTCATTAACGTGACCCCAAAAAACCGATCCGGATAGGTTATGGACAGTTATATATGAAAAAGAATTCCATTTTTGCCAAATCACGTTCTCTCTACCACTCTCTGCTACACTTAACACAATTATAAGAAGTAGGGCGGTAGCAACCAGGCCGACTCCAAATCTCTTACTGTAAGCTACACTCCCGCCTATTGCACTCATAAGAGAACAAATTATTATGCCAACAAACGGGGTGGTGATCCACATGATAAAGATTGCAAAGACTGCACCTGCACCGCTCCCAAAGAGGTTGGATGCGTATGCACTTCCTGGCCTTTCGTCTTTCTCCAAGAAAAATAGAGTAAGAAAACTAGCAACAAAAAGAATTCCAAAACCAGAGAGCGATAAAACTATCTCCCGACCCCAATCTAAAGAAGTAAAAATTAACGGCGAAGAGATAAGGAATAGTATCGGAAGAAGATATGATAGCCTATCCGCCCAAACAACACGCCGCAGTTTCCCAATTTTATAGTAAACAACTCCCGATGCAAAAACTGCAAGCATCGCTATGCTCAGCACGACAAATGCAAAATGATACTGAAAAAATGCGGACGCGATACGCGTGAGCAAAACCTCAAACGCGAGCACGCAAAAACCTAAAATAAAAAGCGCAATCCGTCTCGCAGTAGATTTTGGGTGATCCAATTTAACACCGAGACATCATTAGTGACAATTACTGGGTTATCTTTTTGTGTTTCACCCGACAAATTTAAATAAGATATGTTTGCTTTCCGTTCCTTCAATCTGTATCCCCTTTTTCCTGCCAAACGGGAACCTCGCCACTTCCCCGCATGCGCACCTGTACTCCATCATCCTCTCGCGCGAGCGCACGCGCACAGAAAGGTTGCGCCCAGGCACCCAGAACGCGTGGCATTTTTTGCACGCGCGTTTCTTAATCTCCGGCACGCGCACATTGTACCTCGTGCAGAGTTTGCGCGCGAGTTCAATGTATCGCTTTGCGCGCGCAGGCTTTTCTTTCGCGTTCTTCTCTGCGAGCGCGAGAAGTATTTCCACCCGCTCGCGCACAACGTCCGAAATAAATCCTGGTTTTCCTGCTCGCCTGCGCATAAAATCACAAGAGATGAGTTAATCATGAATGGAATGGGCCCGAGGAGATTCCCGTGAACCGCTTTCCGAAAAGAAAATGGTTTCGTTTGAACTCCTGACCTACAGCTTTCCTAGATGTCCGTTGTACCAGAACGCGTCGTATAAGACTGCCGCTCTGACCAGGCTGAGCTACGGGCCCTTGTTTATATTTTTCATCTACAATTTAAAAGTTTATACCCATCTAATCTATTCATGGATTTGGGCTACGGGCTGCGGCGCGCGCTGGCGAAAATAACAGGCGCGGCGATAGTGGATGAGAAGGCGGTAAAGGAGTTGGTTAAGGAACTCCAGCGTGTGCTGATTACTAACGATGTAAATGTGAAACTGGTTTTCGAACTCTCGAAGAGGATTGAGGAGCGCGCGCTGCGCGAGAAGCCTGTCGCAGGCACGAGCGCGAAGGAGCACGTGGTGCGCGTTGTTTATGATGAGTTGGTGAAAATGATGGGCGAGCGCCACGAGCCCAAACTCCAGAAGCAGAAAATTCTCCTACTCGGGCTCTTCGGTTCGGGAAAGAGTACGTCCGTCGCGAAAATTGCGAAATTCTACAAGGAAAAGGGATTGGGCGTCGGCGTGATTTGCGCGGATGTTTCGAGACCTGCGGCGTACGAGCAGTTGGAGCAACTCTCGCACAAGATAAGCGTTGATTTTTATGGCGCGAAGGGCGAGAAGGACGCAGAGAAAATCGTGCGAGACGGGCTCGCGCGCCTGCGAGATGATGTAATAATTGTCGACTCTTCTGGAAGGAGCGCGTTCGACCCGGAGTTGATTGAGGAGTTGAAAAAGATTGAGCGCGAACTGCGCGCTGATGAAAAATTCCTGGTGATAAGCGCGGACATCGGGCAGATCGCGGGGAAGCAGGCAGAGGAGTTCCACAACGCGCTCGGCCTGACCGGAGTGATAATAACGAAAATGGACGGGAGCGGAAAGGGTGGCGGAGCGCTCAGCGCGGTCGCGGCCTCGAACGCGAAGGTGGCGTTCATAGGAACTGGCGAAAAAATGGATGACGTCGAGCCGTTCGACGCGCCGAAATTCGTGGGGAGGCTGCTAGGTTTTCCTGATCTGGAGGCGCTTCTCGAGAAGGTGAGGAAGGTTGCAGAGGAAGAGAAGATAACTCCGGAGGCGCTCGAGGAAAAATTCACGTTCAAAACGTTCCAGGACCAGCTCCGCGCGGCGAAGAAACTAGGCCCGCTTAAAAATGTTTTCCAGATGCTGGGCGCGTCGGACCTTCCGCCCGAACTGATGCAGCAGAGCGAGGAGAAACTGAGGAAATACGACGTGATAATAAACTCGATGACGAGGCGGGAAAGGGAGGACGCGGGCCGTCTGAGGAAAAATAAAAGCAGGATTGAGAGGATTGCGCGCGGCGCGGGCGTGCCTCCAGAGGATGTGCGCGAACTTCTTTCTCATTTTGAAAAAGTTGAGAAGATGGTTTCATCCTTCAAGAAGAACAGGGGCCTGCGCAGGCAGATGGAAAAGTTGATGAGGTCTGGGATTAAATTCGGGTAAGGAGGCAACATATTAAAACCTTCAGCGCGCAATAGGCGTGTTATGAGAAAGCACGCGGTTTTCTTCATCGTCCTTCTTCTCATCATAGTCGCGATCACGTACCTCATCGAGTCAGTCCTGCCCTCGATAGAGCAGCAGTACAACATACCGAAAAGCACGACGCTGCTCCTCAACAAGGCGTTCATTGCGCTACTCCTCATAACATTCACTTTCGTCCTAACCTATCTCATCGAGGGCCTCCTCAGAGGCGCCTTCTACGCCCTCTCGGAAGAGAACGTGCGCACAATCCTGAACATACTGCGGTACTCCCTCATCGCTTTCGCGACCATAATGATAATTTTCGTCTTCATCGGCGACTTCTCGGCGTTCACGCTCTTCTCCGGATTGATCGGCGCCGGCCTCGCGATCGCGCTCCAGCAGCCAATCCTCTCAATAACCGGCTGGCTCGTCATAATCTCCTCGCACCCGTACCGCATAGGCCACCGCGTAGAAGTTGACAACATACGAGGGGACGTCATCAACATACGCCTCTTTTTCACGGACCTCGTGGAGTTCGGCGAGCCTGGAAAAGGGACAGAAACAGGGCGTCTCATCCACATGTCCAATAGCCTGGTTCTCCAAAAAGCAGTCATCAACTACACCTCGGACAGCCCGTAACTCTGGGATGAGGTAAC